>SKHA01000283.1 GCA_007117185.1 Spirochaeta sp.
CACGTAGGACTTGACCGAACCGCTTTCGTACTCCTGCCGGATCAGCAGATTGTCGTAGAGAACGCTCATGGAGCTCACCCGCCCGATAGCATCCTGCAGGATAGACAGTACTTCCGGGTTTTCTGACGACTGGGCTTGCGCCGAAAGAAGGCCACCGATGGAGGTGATATTGTTCTTGATGCGGTGGTGAACCTCCTTCAGCAGTATTTCCTTCTCCGAAAGCTGCTTCCGGACCTCATCATCCATCTTCTTGCGATGGGTGACGTCAGCAAAGTTGATCACTACGCCCTCGATAACGTTATCCAGCGTGCGATACGGCTGGATGCCCATGCTGAACCAGCTGCCGCCAATGGTTTGCACCTCCAGTTTCCGGGGCACCAGGGTGGCCAATACCTCCCCGGCGTCTTCAATCATGCGATCGTACCCCACCAGGTTGGAAAGGATATGCGCCGCCGGGCGCCCCTCGTCACCAGGAAGGAGGTTGATCAGTTCGCTGGCAGTGGGGGTGAAGCGGAGAATGCGCAGTTGCAGGTCAAGGAACACCGTGGCGATTCCTGTTCCCGCCAGCAGGTTGTTCATGTCGTTGTTGACGCGGTGCAGATCCGTCACCTTTGTCTGCAGTTCTCCGTTAACCGCTGCCAGCTCCTCGTTTACCGACTGAAGCTCCTCCTTGGAGGTTTCAAGCTCCTCGTTGGTTGACTGCAGCTCTTCGTTCATCGACTGCATCTCTTCCACCGATGATCGCAGATCTGCATTGAACGTTTCCAACTCTACTCTGGCGTCTCGCAGATACTCGTCTTTCGCCTGCAACTCCTGACGCAGCGAAGAGATGAGGATGTGCTCCTGGCGGTCTCCGTTGTCACCCTCCGGGCTTTCCGCAAGGGTACCCGGTTGCCCATCCTCCAGAACCACCAGATACAGGGAACGTGATGTGTCGTCATCGGGTCGTGCAGAGACGGGACAGATACCCAGATCCACCGGGGTGAAGTGGTGATTGGTCTTTATACTCAACCCGGTACGACGAACGATGTTGTGGTTCTGTACCGCTTCCTGGAGGGCACTGGCCAGTTCGTAGTGCAGCCCCTCCCGAGCCATGGTGAGGATGTTGTACGTTCCCACCTCACCGGTGGCAGGCTCAAGATATCTTCCGGTGCGACCGTGGAGATAGGAGATGTTTCCACTTCTGTCCACCAGTGCGCTTGCCGGCGCAAGATACCGCAAGAGGGTCTGCTCCGCCTGCTCCCGCAGGGTGGACGTCCGGGATGGCGGCGCCTCCCGGGGCAGGACCCGGCGTTCCCGCTCCATCGTCGGAAAAAGGTTCCCGGGGTTCCCGGAGAGTCGAACCACCGGGGCATCGTTTCGGAGGTATAGTTTTGTCCTGTGGTCCTCCAGCGGCGAGAACAGATCGGTGAACTCCCCAACACTTTCAGAGGTACCGAGAAAGAGTATCCCCTTCGGATTCAGGGCGTAGTGAAACATCGGGATGAGCTTTTTCTGCAGATCCCCGCTGAGGTAGATCATCAGGTTGCGACAGGCAATGAGGTTCATCCGGGAAAGGGGCGGGTCCTTGATTACGTTCTGTTCGGAGAATATGAGGATATCCCGTATGTTTTTGTTGATACGATACGAGTGGGGTTCCACGTCCGGACCGTTGCGTTCCGGCGCGAAGAAGCGGGTCAACCGTTCCGGGGAGATCTCCGCCACGGCGCCGGCAGAGAATACTCCCGAGCGCGCCACGGCGATCGCCTGAGGGTCGATATCGGTGGCAAAGACCTGGAGCACCAGCTGTAACCCCGCCCTCTCCATCGCTTCGTACAGGAGGATTGCGATCGAGTAGGCTTCCTCGCCGGTGGAACACCCCGCAGACCAGACACGCAGGGTATCTCCGTGCACCGCTCCGTCCAGCAGTCGCGGAACCACCGTCTTTTCAAGGATTTCAAACGCTGCAGGGTCGCGGAAGAATCCGGTAACGCCGATCAGCAGGTCGGCAAACAACGCGCTGGTCTCCTCGGGAGTTTGCTCCAGGAACGTTACGTAGGACGCCATCGAGTCAATCTGATGGATCGCCATCCGTCGCTGGATTCGCCGGATAATGGAGGTAGGTTTGTACCGTGAAAAGTCGTGTCCCCTTCGGGATCGCAGCTGGAGAAAGACCTGCTCAAGATGATTGCTGTCCACTGTAACGTTCGTGACCACCCGCGCAACGTAGGAAATGAGCGCTTCCGGCATCTGTTGCGGAGACAGCTCGTAATCCACAAGGCCGGTGGCCAACGCACTGCGGGGCATACCGTCGTACTCGGTGGAGTCCGGCGACTGCACCATAACCATACCGCCTTCCCCCTTGATGGCTCGTACACCCTGCGTGCCGTCGCTGGCGGTTCCTGAGAGGATGATTCCAATGGAGCGATCTTTCTGGTCATGAGCGAGGGAACGAAAGAAGCAATCCACCGGCAGTCGCTGGCCTCGCGGCGCTGAGGGCTCGTGGAGGTGCAGACTGCCGTTCTTCAACGTCATGTCGTACCCCGGGGGTATTATGTAAGCGCAGTTGGGGCGAACCGCCATTCCGTCCTGAACCTCAAACACATCCATGCGGGTATACCGTCCGATCAACTCGCTGAGAATGCTCTTGTGATCTGGAGCCAGATGCTGTACCAGTACAAACGCCATGGGAGCATCAGCATCCACGGGCATATTTGCGAAGAACGCTTCAAACGCCGCCAGCCCCCCTGCAGAGGCACCAATACCGACAACCGGAAACCCCGCTCCCGGGGTCACAGGCGTGTTCGCGGCCCTGCGACGCTGGTCCGATTTCACGCGGTACCTCCCGATCCAGACACCACCGCCACGACGGAACGTAGGGCCATGTCAGAACTCTTCCTGGTCTGCCTGGCGGTAGCAACTGCCAAACTGTGACCCGCCGTGCTCGTAGAGCTGGCGATATCGTGCTTCGCTTTCTTTCAGCTCCTGCTTCACCGCGAAGAGCTTGAAGGCCATCTTGATCGAAGCATCCAGTACGGCCATGCTTGAGTTCTTGACTACGTACCCGTACGAGGTGATCTGCTCTGTCTTTGTAACGATCTCAGGCTCGGTATGGGAGGAGAGAAAGACCACCGGCAGATCCCGGTTCTTCAGAATCTCTCCAGCCACCACGGTACCGTCAACGCCGGAACCCAGGTTGATATCCATCAGAACAAGGTGAATTTCTGATTGGCTGTGTACCGCATCCATCGCTCTCTTGCCGGAGGCCGCAATCACCACCTCGTACCCGTACTGCTCCAGGTGCAGCTTTGTGGATAGTGCGATGATTGCCTCATCCTCCACTAAAAGAATGGTCTTTGTCTGTCCGTCGATCAC
>SKHA01000357.1 GCA_007117185.1 Spirochaeta sp.
CGATCCCGTAGTTCACCAGAAGAATGTTCAGGGCACCACCGAAGACTATTCCCAGGAGCGCCCCAAGAGCGCCGATGCCGGCGGCCTCGGCCAGGAGCATCCGCATGATCTCGCCGTTATGCATCCCGATCGCCCGGAGCATACCCAGTTCGCGGGTCCGTTCCAGAACGGACATGAGGATCGTGTTGGAGATCCCCACCGCGGCGATGACGAACACCAGAAAGAGAATGATCCCGGTGGCGCCGTCCTTGGTCTGGGTCAGGGCGATATAGTCCGCCGCCAGCTCCCGCCAGTTCACTACCTCCAGCCCAGGGTAGGCGCTGGTGAGGTCTGCCAGAGCGAGGGTGACCTCCTCCAGAGAGCGGATTTCGCTGGTACTGACGGAGATCTCGGTGACCCCGCCTTCCATCTGCAGGTAGTCGTCCACCACGTTCAGGGGCAAATAGACGGCGCTGCGGTTGATGATGGGGTTGGGGGTGGTGACAATGCCGGTCACTTCAAGGTCCATCGTCTGAAAGAACCCGTCCCGGGTGCGGGTGACCAGCACCACCGGGTAGCCCACCTCCGCGCCGATGTCCTCAGCCAGCCATGAGCCCAGGAGCAGTCCGTCGTCGTCCGGTTCGAGGAAACGACCGTCGCTGACGGCGTCGCGGACGCGGTACACCTCATCGTCGCTGAGAGGATCGATCCCGTAAGCGGTTACGTGTATCGAACCATCCTCCGGGAAGGGGTCGCGAAAGACGATCATCTCGGCGGTGAACACGGTACGCGCCGTGACGCCGAACCCTGCCTGGCGCAACGTCTCTTCCAGGGAGTCCCGGGATTCCACCAC
This sequence comes from Spirochaeta sp., assembly GCA_007117185.1. Classification (GTDB taxonomy): domain Bacteria; phylum Spirochaetota; class Spirochaetia; order DSM-27196; family Alkalispirochaetaceae; genus Alkalispirochaeta. The sequence continues at coordinate 833 of SKHA01000357.1, forward strand.
CAGGTTCAGCGGGCGCTCGTCGCGCTCCTGCAGGTAGTCCTGGTGGAGGACCTGGGCGGTGCCGGTCTCGTACCAGACGATGTTGCGGTCGCTCTCAACCTCAGCTCCGGTGAGCAGGGAGTCCATGAGAATGAAGATCGCCAGCCCCGCAGCGACGGCGCTGGCGGTGATAACGGTGCGCCGGCGGTGGCGGGAGAGGTTTCGGGCGGCCAGGGTAAGGGTTTGTTTGACGGTCATTGGCTTCTCCTCTCGTCGGAGGTGATCTGGCCGTCCTGGAGCTTCACCAGCCGTCGGGCAAGGCTCATCACCATCGGGTCGTGGGTAGAGAAGATGAACGTCGTCTTGTGCCGCTCGTTGAGCTGACGCATCAACTCCAGAACCGACTCGCCGGTGGTGGAATCCAGGTTTGCCGTGGGCTCATCCGCCAGGACAATACTCGGTTCTTTCACCAGTGCCCGGGCCACCGCGACACGCTGCTGCTGCCCACCGGAGAGGCGTGAGGGGCGGCGGTCTTCCATGCCCTCAAGACCCACCTCGGCGAGGATCGCCATGGTGCGCTCCCGCACCTCCTGCTGCGGCAGCCCCAGCAGCTCCAGGGTCAGGGCCACGTTTTCAAACGCGGTCATCACCGGGACGAGGTTGAAGTTCTGGAAGACAAACCCCAGGTTCTCCCGGCGGTAGGTGGAGCGCTGTTTGTGGTCCAGGCTGTGCAGGTCCACCTGGTCTACTCGGATCATCCCGCTGTCGGGGCTGTCCAGGCAGCCGGTGATGTTCAACAGGGTGCTCTTGCCCGAGCCGGACGGTCCGGCAATTGCCAGAAACTCGCCGTCTTCCACAGTCAGGGAGACCCCCCGCAGCGCGTGAACCGAGGTGTCGCCGCTGTGGTACGTCTTGTGAATGGTTTCGATTGCTATCATTGCTGTTCCTCCATCTGCAGCAACTGCCGCAGTGCTTTTCGATCGAATATGTTGAGGGTCGTCGTTGCCGGGAGTCCCAGGAGGCGACTGATCGCGTGCTCCAGGTACTCAATGTGGCGATCAAGCTCTTTCATCAGTGAGGGGTCATCACTCATCCGCAGGAGCAGCCCCGCCATGGCATCGCCGCTGGAGACGAAGCCGCGCAGGATATAGGCGGCGCACATCTGCGGGTCTTCCACCTTGAACTCGCCGCCGGCAACGCCCTGCTCAATCATCCGCGTCACTGGCCCGGAAGTAATCTCCAGAGAGTATTGATTCAGCCGATGCCGGAGGAGAATGTTGTCATCGCGATACATCACCTGCAGCAGCGCCATCATGATCTCGCGATTATTGGCTTTCCACGCCGCAGCGCCCTGGAAGTAAAGCCGGATCTTCTCCATTGCGGTGGTGCTTTGGTCGTCCAGGATGTCCTCCAGTGAGGCCATGACCGGGGCCATCATCGTCGTGACGAGCTCCTCAAGCAGCGCCTCTTTGCTGGGGAAGTAGTGATAGAACGTCCCCTTGGCTATCCCCACCGTGTCGATGATCTGTGCCACCGAGGTCTTCTCGTACCCCTCCTGAAAGAAGAGCTGCTGCGCCGTGGCGATGATCTGCGCTTTGCGCCGGTCGTGCTGTTCTGTTGCCATGGGGATATAATAGACCGACGGTCGGTCGGTGTCAAGGGGGAGTTCGATTTTTTGCAAGAAAACCGGAGATCGTGCGCCGGTGGCCGCAGACGAATCTTTTTTGATCTCGCTTTCGTCTTGTGATGGACGATAGAGTACGTTATATTGTACTACAAGGAGTACGTAATGAACGCCATAAACTACTCAGATCTCCGAAAGAACCTGAAAACCTACCTTGATCAGGTCTATCAGGACCACGAAACGATTATCATCGCCCGCAAAGACAACGAGAACGTTGTCATGGTGTCTATCGATGAGTACAACAGCCTGGTGGAAACGGCCCACCTTCTGTCAACAGAGGCGAATGCCCACCACCTGGCGAAATCGATCCACCAGGCCCGGGAGGGGCACACGTCTTCCCACGATCTTGTTGAGCAATGAATCTATCCTTTACCCGGAGCGCCTGGGACGATTACCAGTATTGGCTTAAAACCGACAAACGGGTCCTGAGTCGGATCAACGAGTTGATCAAAGCGGTTCAGCGAGACCCGTTTGAAGGTATCGGCAAGCCCGAACCGTTACGGCACCAGCTTCAAGGTCACTGGTCTCGACGTATCAGCGACGAGCACCGCCTGGTCTACACCGTCTCAGAAGACACCGTCACCGTCATCGCCTGTCGATTTCATTACTGAGCTCACCCCAGCAGCCCCCGCAGCTCCCAGAGCTGGCGGCGGTACTCGCCCAGGTTGCGGTATCCCTCTGTCACGGCAGAGGCGTAGCTGATGATCGCCCGCAGCACCGCTTCCTCGCCACCGGCACCCGCTGCCAGCGAGGCCCTGGAATCCGCCAGCTCCCGGGCACGAACCGCCAGGACCACCGTGGTGTGCTCCATCCGCGCCTGTAGCGTCTCAAGGCGGCGCAGGGCGGTGCGCA
>SKHA01000300.1 GCA_007117185.1 Spirochaeta sp.
AGTGGTAGTGGCGTGGGCGCTGGCGCCGGCTCCGGCGATGTCCGCCGCGACGCGACCTCAAACGGGTGGCCGGCCCGCATCTCCTGGCGGGTGGCAGCACCTCCGGGATATGCTGCGGCAGATGAACTGCTCTCGCTGCTTCCCCCGCAGATATCTCCACCGGCGTCGCTGCTGCAGATTCCCCGGGACGCGCCGGTACGGGGAGTTCTCATGGCGGGAGCGGGAAAACTGCGGTGCGGGGATACTATGGATGACTACGCGGGACCGGAGTATCTGCGAACTTCCGACATCGGAACGCCACGGACTCCCCCCCGGTTCACCGGGGATCCCCCGGTGGATCTCCCCCGGCATTGAAAAGGTCCGGTAACTCGGAAAGCGCAGCAGGGTTTGATTGCGCAGCGGCACGGTTCTCTTCCTGGATGGACTCGAAGATCTCCCGGCGATAAACTTTTACATGACCTGGAGCGACAATACCCAGCTTAACCTGGTCACCTCTGATCTCGACAACAGATATCTCAATGGCCTCACCGATCATGATCCGCTCGTTGGTCTTCCGGCTGAGAATCAGCATCGCCCTTACCCTTCCCCGCCCAGCAGGGAATGGCGAATACTCCAGCGTGGATCCAGGGAGATCGCCTGCCTGCCCTTTCTGGTAAGGCGATTGATTATCAGCGGTCCCTGAAGGTTGCAGCTGATTCGGCTCTCGTGCTCGGCAAAGGTTATGATGGCAAATACCAGCAGTTCGTCCCCCGAGGGGTTTCCGATCTCGGCGATATCCCCCTCATCGATGTCCAGCACGTAGTCCGTCACCAGGACGTACGGATTGACCACAACGAACGCCGTTCCCGGCTCCTCCAGGCTCTGCAGCCAGAACAGCGGCGGCCGGGTGGAGTCCAGCAGGGCGTATTGGTGAAGGTGTTCGAACCCGAACAGCCCTACCGGAAAGTCCACGATCTGGCGTTCCTCGATGGTGACCTCACCGTAAGCTTTACTGGTTATGGTCATCTTCATCTGATCGGTCATCGCAGGAAGTCCAGTAGAGTCGGCTGCATTATTCGCGCAGAGACACTCAGAGCCGCCCTGTGGGTGGCCTCGAGCATACGCAATTCTGTCACCGCTTCAGCAAAGTCAACGTCGGTATTGCGCGAATCCTGTCCGCGAACGAAGAGAATCTCACCTTCGTTACGGGCCCAACTGCCTTCAAGCCGTGCGTTAACCGCCCCGATCCGTCCCAGGGTGCCGGTCATCGCGTCCAGAGAGGTATCCATTCCCAGAATGCCCCGGGACCCGATCGCCTCCTGGTCTCCTGCGTACATCTGATCGCGCAGCGAGATCAGCGCGTCAAAGACTGAGCCGCCGGCTACCTGGGCATCCGGCGCGATGTTCGCCGGGGGCGGGTCAGTGGCGCCTCTCAGCAGCCCCAGATCCTGCAGGACTGTCGAGTTCGGGCCCTCTTCCAGCCACAGCTGCTGCGGCGTGGTCGTTTCCAGGACGATCCCGGAAAAGACCGGGTCCAACCGCGCCCGTACGGGAGCACCGGAGTCGTTAATGCGGGCGATGACGGAATAGACGGTATCACCCTCGCGTACGGGAACCTCCACACCGTTGACGGAAAAGCTTCCGTGCTCCGCTACCAGGTAGTCCCTGGCATCCACCCGCGAGGTTATGCGCTGGTTTTCAGACCAGAACACGCTGTTTCCGGGAAAGTTGGTCTCAATAAAACTGTTTTCGGAGACTTCACTGGCCTGACGATTGATGGTGCCCCGGTACTGAACTTCCGTGATTCGGGAACTCTCGCCGGCACCGGCGCTCCCGGTTAAGGGCCGAAAGGGAAGAACGTTTGTCCGGTCACCACCAAAGATCGCCGTTCCATCAGATCCCCGGGAGTTGGCGATCTCTACCATCTGTTCCAGGATTTCGTTTACCTCCACCGCCATGTGCCGCAGATCCTCCCGCGTGTAGGTGCCGTTAGCCGCCTGAACGGCCAGCTCCCGGGCGCGCTGAATCATGTCCGTCCCATGTTGCAGATTTCCTTCAACGATCTGGTTGCGACTCATGATCGTCTGCATGTTCTCGCCGTATCGCTCCAGTCTTACCCGGTAGGACCTGTACCGGGTGCTGTGAGCGGCGGAAAGGGGGTCATCCCGCAGATTCTGGATTCGCGATTGCGTGGCAACCTGGTTCTGCAGGTGTTCCATCGCCCTGGTTCGTTCCCGCAGGAAAAACTGCATGTTGTCATTGGGCATATTGGTGCTGATTCGGTTCATTGTTTACCTCGTTCAGGCGCCCAGCCTGTTGATTATCGTATCGAGCATCCGGTCCACCGTGGTGATGAACCGCGCTGCTGCTTGATATCCGTGCTGAAACTTGATCATCTGGGCCAGTTCCTCGTCCATGTTCACCCCGCTGATGGACTGCCGCAGATCTGTCAGATCCTTGCGAATCCTCTCACTGGTGCGCAGGGCAAGCTCTGCCTGTTCGCCCTTCAGACCAACCCGGGCAACGGTATCGGCGAAGTAGTCGTCCAGGGTTTCGGTCCGACCGATCCCGACGGTGGTATTCCTCAGGCCGGCAATCGCCAGCGCCGCCCGGCCGTCGCCGGACTCACCAGGGCGCCCGGCTGTCGAGAAGGAGCTGGCAATGCTGGTGGGCTCCCGAAGAATGTCCTGGTTAACCGCAATCCATCCGGAGGGGTTGAGCAGCGGCGCCACGGCGTACTCGGCCCGCCGCCCCTGGGAGTCCTCTCCCCGAAGAGCAAGAATAGCGTCTGCCTGGTCCCAACGGAACGCCCCATCCTCGCCGGAGGCAGCAAGCAGTCCAGTGTAGCCCGTCAGGAACTGGCCGCTGTCCTCGACGTGACGAAGGACGAAGTCCGGGTGATCCTGATCGCCGGCGGTTGTGCCCTTCAGCTCCAGCTGGCCATTGCGGTTCAATCGCGCCACTACCTCCGCGCCGGAGTTGTTTATCCGGGTCAGAATATCTTCAACGGTATCGGTGGATCGGTAGGAGATATCGAGAAGCCCCCCGGGGACGAGGGCGGGGTCCGCGGCCAACCGCATCGTTCCGGCAAGTCCCACCTGAGCCGACGGATCCAGCCGGTGGGTACCGTGAATCCGGAAGATGCGGCTCTGGTCAAACGTTCCGTCCAGATTGGTGTCAATATTACCCTGGGCGTTGAGGATCGCTGGATACTCAACGAAGAAATCCTGTCCGGTACGACCGTTGATCCCGTATCCGTCGCGGTGAATCTCGTTTACCAGGTCCACCACGTTGACGGCGAGGGTATCCAGCGACTGGACTTCCGTCCGTATGTCACTGTCCCGCAGTTCCTGCAGCGCCCCCAGA
>SKHA01000292.1 GCA_007117185.1 Spirochaeta sp.
GCAACCTGTTCCAGAATCTGACCCAGTGTTGCCGGTTCGGTGATGATGCTGTTATTCGCCACTGGAATCGCTCTCCTTCTCAATCAAACGGTCATCTGTCGCTTCCCCGCGCAGTTCCCGACGGAGCACCTTGCCGGTGGCGCTCTTGGGCAGGGCCTCGACGAACTCGAAAAGCTTGGGAATCTTATAGGGCGCCAGGTTGGCGCCGCAGAACTCCGAGAGCTCCGACGCAGTGACCGTCCCGGACTCCTTCAGTACGACAAACGCCTTCACCGCCTCCCGCTCGCGCCGGTCCTCAACCGCGACCACCGCCGCCTCCTGTACCGCCGGATGGGTGGCCAGCGTCTCTTCCACCTCACGGGGGGAGATGTTGAAGCCGCCGCGAATAATCAGATCCTTCTTGCGATCGGTGATGAAGTAATACCCGTCGTCATCGCGATGACCCAGGTCGCCGGAGTGAAACCACCCGTCGTAGATCGACTCGTCGGTAGCCTCCTGGTTGTTCCAGTAGCCCCGGGTGACCACCGCCGATTTGATGACGATTTCCCCCTCGACGTTTTCGCCGAGAATGTTGCCATCGTCGTCCATGATCGCCATGGTGACCCCGTACGCCGGTGGGCCGATGGAGCCTTCCTTGAACCCATCGCCGCTCGGGTTGAGGGAGACCGCCGAGGTTGTCTCGGTGAGGCCGTAGCCCTCGTTGATACGTGTTTCAAAGAGCTTCTCGAACTCCTGGATCGTCGCCACCGCCAGGGGCGCACCCCCGGAAATGCACCCCCTGAGGGACTTGGGGATCGTCTGCTTGCGTACCCGGGCCGACTGCAGCAGGTGCTGGTACATCGAGGGAATGGCTATCAGGATCGTGGCGTCGTTGTCCTCAATCGCCGAGAGCAGATTCTTTGGTGAGTAGTGGGATACCAGCACCATCGAGCAGGCGTTGTAGATCGAGGCGACCAGCCCGTTGGAGAGGGCGTAGACATGGAACAGGGGCAGCACCATGATCACACGATCTTCAGTGAGCATCCCCATTACCGACGGAACCACTTCCGAGCACTGGGCGTAGAAGTTATTGTGGCTCAGCATCACCCCTTTGGGTTTCCCTGTCGTCCCGGAGGTATACAGCAGCACCGCCGGCTGGTCCAGATCCACCGCCTGCGCCGGAAAGCTGTCTGACGCCTTGGTCATCACCTCCGCCAGGGAGACCGTGTCCACCGGGTCCGTCCCGGAGCGGCCGCTGCGGGGTTGCCGTGCTACGTCGATCGCCTCGCGGTCCGCCGCATCCTGGTCCACGTTCAGGTCCGCCCCGGCGATGATCCCTTTTCTCTTGACGCCCTGGATCACCACCGTATCCGGGAGGGTCTGGCCGGAGAGCATATATTTACCGGCAATGCGACCCTCCGCCAGCCCGGTAGCGTTGGCCAGGATATCTGCGGCGTCACCATCAGGGTTGTAGATGAGACGCCACCCCGGGTGCGGCCCCACCGCTTTTTCCGGGACGCCACCGCCGGTGCGACCGCCATCGCCGGGGCTTGCTGCCCCGGCCCCGGACGGATCTTTCTTCTTTCCAATTCCAAACAGTCCCATCAGGTTGAGCTCTCCGTCTTGAGGAAGTCTTCCACCTCGTCAAAGAATATCGCTTCGGTCTGCTCGTCCATGCGGGGCGTAACCAGACTCACCACGATGTATACCAGCGCATTCAGGGGCAGCGTGGGGATAACCGGGTGCAGGTTGAACAGCAGGAACCGGCCGCCATCGGCATCGCGGATCAGAAGTCCCAGGACCAGATAGATCGTCCCGAAGAGCGTGGAGGCGATAGCCCCCTGCTTGGTGCCCCGCTTCCACAGGAGCCCGCCAACCAGAGCCGGAGCCCACTGGGCGAAACCGGGTACACTGACGTCAGTGAGGTAGAGCGCCATCGCTTCCTGCCCCAGACCGAGCTCAACCGCAGCGGTGACCGCAAGGCTGGCTATTACCACCCCGATGACCGACCAGCGGGCGATGCGGGTGATCTGCTGGTCCGTTGCTTCCGGCCAGAACACGCCCTGGACGATGTCCCTGGCGACGATGATGCTGGACATCATCAGCTGCACCGCCGCTGTTGAGATCGCCGCAGCGATAACGCCCATCAGTACAAAGACGCCGAACCACTGGGGCAGGTACGTCTGGATGATCGTCTGGACGATGCGGTCCGCCTCAGCGGGGTCGGTGACACCGGGCATCACCGCCGGGGCGATGAGCGATCCCCAGATAAAGGGAATGGTGTAGAAAAAGAAACCACCCAGGATGAAGATCAGCAGGGGAAACCATTTAAAGAGCTTCTTGTCCCGGGCGGTCATCGCCCCGATGGTGATATGGGGCCAGGAAAACGCCAGCAGACCCACCAGGAACGTTCCGAAGATCAGAACCGGGGTGAAGGTGCCGTTCGGGCCCGGCGCGCTCAACTTGGCCGGCTCGGTGGCCGCGATCCGCGCCGCCGCCTCTGCCAGTCCCCCATCAGGGAAGAGGACCGCGAGGATCCAGATCAGCGAACCGAGAAGGGCCGTAACGTAGACGATACCCAGGAAGATGTTGACCCACGCGACAATTCGCATACCCCCCAGCAGGACCAGTACAAGCAGCAGAAATGCGGTGTAAATCGCCCCCACCCAGATACTCGTTCCTGTGAGCGCCTCAAACCCGCGTCCGACCCCCAGGGGCTGCACCCCAACGTAGGGAATAATGAACGCGAGGATCATGACAGCTAGAATTACCCGCAGCGCCTTGGACTGGTATCGCTCAGAAAGCACTTCCACAGGGGAGAGAAAACGGTTGAGCTTCGCCAGCGCCCACAGACGCGGTCCCAGGAACATGTAGAGTCCTGCGAAACCGGCCACGGAGCCCCAGACGAAGAAGATGTACCCCGGGCCTTCCCGGTACAGAAAGCCGGGGAAGCCGTAGAACGTCCAGCTCGAGGAGATCGCGAAGAGGACGAAGAAGAACATCACCACGACACCGATGGTGCGCCCACCCAGCATGAAGTCCTCTGCGGTTCGCGCGGAGATCTTGTAGCCGTAGGCGGCCATGAGGATGATGATCAGACCGAAGATTCCCAGTGCAATCAAGTTCATAAGCAGTTATCTCCTCACCGCTTCAGCGGTAGGGCCAGAAAAAGAAGAAGTACACGATGTACGCCACCAGCCAGAACGCGACAAAAATGAAACCCACTACCAATGGCATCGTCATCCACCCCAGCAGTAGAAACGGTGCCTCTCCGGCAGGAGTCTCCATCACGCCCATGAACGCCGCCGCCGCCAGTGCGACGATGGAGAACAGAAGCAGCAGCAGATAAATCA
>SKHA01000065.1 GCA_007117185.1 Spirochaeta sp.
GCGTTGCAGGATGCGTTGCCCCCTGACAATCTGGTGGGCGGCTTCAGCCGCCAGTATATGCGGGAACATATGCTGGTCCTGATGACGCAACTGATGGAACGCTTCGGTGAACACGAGCAGGCGGAATCAATACGCCAGGAAAACCGACACCTCACCGCCTTCCGGGATGCCCTGATCTCTCGGGCGTGGAACAAGGACGACTACGACTCGGTCATTCGACTGGCGGAGGAGGGAATCTCCCACGATTCCAGTCTTCCCGGTCTGCTCAAGAAATGGCGCATCCGTGCGCTCGAGGCGTACCAGGCGGCAAACCGTAAGGAAGAGGCGCAGCGCACCGCGCGCGATCTGGTCCTGGCGGGAGACGCGGAGTTCCTTGCGCAGTACCGCGAGCTGGTATCGGCGGATACGTGGCCGTTGGCGCGGGAGGCGCTCATTGCTGAGATCACAACCAACCGGGGGCGTACCCCACCCGTTTTACCGGAGATACTTGCTCGGGAAGAACTATGGTCGCAGTTGATGGCACTCGTGGAGAAAGAACCTCGCTACGTCATCGAGTACGGGGATCGTCTCCATTCGCATGTTCCGGATCGTGTGCGGGCGGTCTGGTCCTCGCTGATTATGGGAGAAGCGGGCGCATCCGGTAATCGTCGCGATTACCGGCATCTTGCGGAGTCAATCGAGCGATACGCCGACGTTTCCGGTAACGATGCGGCGGCGGAGGTCCGTGACGCGATCCTGCTCGAGTTTCCCCGACGCCCGGCAATGCGGGATGAACTGGTACGGGGAGCTCGCTACAGCAACCGGCACCCGCACGGGTGAGTCCGATTTAATCTCTGTCATGATACCGGCATCATGGCCCTTTCCCGCACCGACCGGTGCAGCAGAGCGCAACTGAAGTGCCCGGTTATCCGGAAAGTCCCACAGTCATGGCGTGCCGGGTTCCTGTTGGCCTGTCGATCGAACACAAAGCCCTATCGTCTGCGGTGGAATCCCTTCCTGGATACGTCCTGTAACCTCCGGTTCATCCGAGTTACTCTTTCAGGTTGATCACGAGCCGCCTTCACCTTCATCGCTCTCTTCAGTATCCTCCTCCATAGAGTTCCAACGGGACGAACTGTCACGGGGAGGCCGCACCAGTGAATCCTATCCCCCCACCACTGTGACCGCGCCGCCCGGGGCATCGCGGGTCTCCCAGGTGAGGCGCTCCTCCCACGATTTGGCCCGCCCCGCTTCGGTGCGGTCAAAGACCACCAGGTACGCCGCTGCCTGCGGATCCACGGTGTCCCGATAGCGGCTGATCTGCGTAAGCCCCTGTTCGACGGTGGTCTGGCGGCCGCGGCGACTTACCAGCTTGATCTCGATCACCGTCCATACCCCGCCGTAGAGCACCGCCACGTCCACCCGCCCGCGCCCCGCCGCGAACTCACGCTCTACCCGGCCTGGTCGCGACACCACTCCGTGGTGATCGCTGCTCGGCCATGCATCCGGGCCACCCCCATTGATTACCCGCTGAAGGAACGCCATTACCAGCAGATGGGGAAACGCTTCGGTATAGTCCGCCTTCTCCTCCCAGATATCACTGTGGTGTGACCAGAAGTCCTGGAACTCCCGAAAGAGCGCATCCATGTCCAGGGTACCGTCTGGTCTCTGCCAGCGCCACTCCGGCTGGGGCAATGAGAGCTGGTAGGGGTAGCTCAGAATCCGTGCGATGATCTCCCGGTAGATGGGGTTGGCAATCTCCGGGCTGCCGCCAGCGGCAGTGACCAGCCCCAGGTCCTGGGCCAGTACGAAATCATCGCCCCGGAGCAGGTCAGGGTCCATATCGCCGGTGAATATCAGCTCCACAATCCTCTTGATCCGTGGATCCCGCAGGCGCTCCGCCAGACTGTCCAGGTGTACCGCCCGCTCCTGAATCAACAGTTCACGCGCTTCCCGGATCTGTTCAATGGTGACTGTCTCGCCAGCAGGGCAGAGTGTCCAGGTGCATTTCTTGCACAGTGCGTTTACCAGCCACGGCTGGCCCCGGGTGGCGTCCCAGACTGCATCTATCGCCTCCTCCTCAAACTGCTGGCCTGTCTCGCTCACGTGCTGGCTCACCAGCTCCCGAATATCCTCCATGGTGAAGAGACTCAACGTGGCGCTGTCTTCCTTGATATTGAAAGGACTTCCAGGGTTCAACGGAACCCCGTCCTTGCTCTGCACCAGGTAATCCCGCAGATCCCGCATCCCCACCAGGGCCACACTTACCGGGAAGCTCCCCGTACCCCGCGTGGGAAAGCCGCCGCGCAGCTGCCGAAGAAAACTGACCATCGCCTGGTCCTGCAGCACGTCCACCTCGTCAAAGAGCACTACCAGCGGTTTGGGGGCAACCAGGGCGGACCACGCTTTGAGAACGCCGTTGAGCATCATGGGAATCGGCTCATCCGGCACAGCGGGCACCATATCCTTGCCAAGGAAACTCTCCGCATACGACAGAATCGCCGAACAGATGGCGGGGATCGCATCCTCCGCCCGGGGAAACTCCTGGCACGCTTCCACACTCACATAACACGCAACCGCATCGCCGCCCGTGTTGATCGCCTTCATCCAGCTCATGAGAAAGGTGGTCTTCCCGGTCTGACGGGGTGCATGGAGCACCCAGTACAGTTTTAACTGGATATACCGGTCCAGCTGTGCCCGGATAACCCGTTTCTCCGGCGGGAGCATGTAATGGTCATCGGGGTTGCAGGGCCCGGTGGTATTGAAGAAGCGTACCATACCTTTGAGTATAGTACCGCCGGTGCTCCGGGCCAAGGGGCACACAATACTGAGTCGGCCCCAGGGTGAACCATCGCCACCACCACGGAGATACCCGCTCCAGGAGGTGCGCTTGCAGGTTTGCCGAGGCGTAGTGGCGCATGATCCCCAGGTACGAGTTCATGCTTGAGAGGAAGTGCTCCCGTTCGATTCGGGTTGGGCGATGGTCTTCTACGACACGGTTGTGTCGCTCTACCGCAGCAAAGGCGTTGCGACACGTACGATCTCCCATCAGGATGTAACCGGGCTTGATCACCGCGCCGAGAAAGGGCACCCCGTGGCGATAATGCTGCAGGTAGATCTTCCGGGGGTGAAGGGTCAGGTCCAACTCCGTGCTCAGAAAAGAGGCAATGCGGGGTACCAGCGCAGAGAGGAATCGCCGGTCCTCGTGGACAATCACGAAATCATCTACGTAGCGGCCATAATACCGCACGCCCACCGTGTGCTTGATGTAGTGATCCAGCGGGTTGAGGTAGAGGTTGGCCAGGACCTGGCTGGTGAAGTTTCCGATGGGAAGCCCGCATCC
>SKHA01000154.1 GCA_007117185.1 Spirochaeta sp.
CCAGGAGATTCGCGCTGAGTACGACCCCCACCTGCTGCTCCTGGAGCCCTCCGGGGTAGCCGGGCCGGATATGGTTGTGGAGTCTGTCCGGTCCGCCCTGCGCACCGAAGCGGGCGAAACGGTCACCAGTATCCAGATCGTCGATGCCCGCCGGGTTGTGGCGCTGCTCGCTGCCGGCGGGCAGGTGCCTCCCTTCCTCCAGCGGAGCGTCCAGGTCTGCGACGTGGTTATACTCAACAAGACAGAGGAACTTGATCAGCGGCAGCGGGATGACCTGCACGCCTGGGCGACCGCTCTGGGCGCGCAAGAGGTCCACCAGGTGGACGTGCGCAACGCCGACGCCGTCCGGCAGGTCCTGGATCGCCAACGCGGCGGGACCGAGGGGGTGAGCTTCCGGCGGCTGCCGGGCCACTCGGGCCACCCGGGCCACCCCGGCGCGGCGCCCCACCAGGAGGCGCTGGCCTCGGCAACGATGACGATCCCGGTGGACCACCGGACCAGGAGTACAGTAGTGGACGCAGTGGGCGACCTGCTTGGCACAGTCGCTCGGGCGGTGGAAATGCGCTTTCCCGGCACACCCGGCCATATCAAAGGATTTCTTACCCCTCCGGGGATCGCGTTCAACATCGCCGGCGAGGGCGACGCGGTGACGGTGACCGCAGGAGCGCTGCCGGTTCCCCCGGGGGAGACCACCCTCTCGATTCAGGTGATCCTGGCGGGAGAATCTCCCGACCAGGGAGAACTTCAGACGCTGCTGGACGGTACGCTGGCGGGATTTCCCGGATGACGGATCAACTGGATTTGCTGGAGCCGGACCAGTTGGCCCGGGATTACAGCGCTGCCACCGGATTCAGCTGCTTCTTTCTGCCTGTCCAGGACGGCGGGACCCACAACAGCGAGAGCGCCCCCCACGACGACGCGTGCCCGGTGTGTACCGCCCTGCTGCAGGGTCAGCCCACCACCACCGGGACGATACACCGCTTCGCCGCCTACCAGGCCGAGCGCTACGGAGGGCGCTACGTCTACTTCTGTTCGTGGTCGCTGCTGCACTGGGCGGCCCCTATCATCCGCGACGGGATGCTCTCAGGGGCGCTGATCTGCGGCCCGGCGCTCCTCTTCGAAGCAGACACCCACTATTTCGAGGAGCTGACGGCGCGATTTCACCTGGACGCGGCGGCGCTGGAGCGGCTCATCCCGGCGGTAGAGAAGGTGCCGGTGATCACCACCGAGCGGGCAGGCAGCCTCTCCCAGATGCTCTTTCTCACCGCCCTGGCCGCCTCGGACAACGACTCCCGGGCGTTCTTCGCCGACCGCGACGCGTTCGAGCAGCAGTCCCGCATCGGCGAGTACCTGCAGCACATCAAGACGATGGAGGGGGAGAAGCGCAGCGACCTTGAGTACCCCCTGGAGAAGGAGCGGGAGCTTCTGAAACTGGTCGCCGCCGGAGACCGCCGCGGCGCCGCCACCATCCTGGACGAGCTTCTGGGGATCATCTTCTACACCACCGGAGTCAACCTGGAGATGATCAAGTCCCGGGTGCTGGAACTGACCGTCCTTCTCTCCCGGGCGGCCCTGGAAGGCGGCGCCGACGTAGAACAGATCTTCGGGCTCAACTTTCACTACCTGAACCAGATCCGGGCGCTACGTTCCGTGGAGGAGCTTACCCGCTGGACCAGTCGCATCATCACCCGCTTCACCGACCTCGTCTTTGTTCTGCGGCCGATGCACCACACCAACTCGATCCTGCGGGCCACCCGGCACATCCGGGAGCACTTCTCCGGCAAGATCAGCCAGAGCGACGTGGCCGAACAGGTGGGGCTCAGTACCGCCTACTTCAGCAAGCTCTTCAAAGTGGAGATGCAGACCACCTTCACCGAGTACCTCACGGGGGTGCGGGTAGAGGCGGCGAAACGACTTCTTCTGGAGACCGAAGACCGTCTGGGGGACGTGGCGTTCCAGTGCGGCTTCGAGGACCAGAGCTACTTCACCAAAGTGTTCACCCGGGTGGTGGGGATCACCCCCAGCCGCTACCGCTCAACCGGGGGGCGTATTCTGCATCGGGACCCGGCGAAATAGCCCTCCCTTGACACCTGCCGGGGCAGCGGTGACACTTTTCCCATGAAGACACCTCCTGCGCACCGAGTTGGCGTAAAGCACCGCATCGCTCACCCCCGGGACCTGCTGGTGGCGATGATGGACCGGGTCTACCGCTACGGCATGACCACAACCTCCGGGGGAAACCTGAGCCTCCTGGACGAAGATGGCCGCATGTGGATCACCCCCGGTGGGGTGGACAAGGGGTCCCTCAGGCGGGACGACATCGTCTGCGTACACCCCGACGGCACCATAGAGGGGCGCCACAAGCCCTCGTCTGAGTATCCCTTCCACCGCGCGATCTACGCCGCCCGGCGTGATGTGCGGGCGATCGTTCACGCCCACCCGCCCACGCTGGTGAGCTTCTCCGCAGCCCGGATCCCGGTGCAGACCCGGGTGGTACCCAACGCGTGGCTCATCTGCGGCGACTGCCCGGTGGTGCCCTACGCGCTGCCCGGCAGCGAAGAGCTGGGGCGCAAGATCGCCGACCAGTTTGCCTCGGGGTCCCAGGTGGTCCTCCTTGAGAATCACGGTACGGTCACCGTTGGCGGCGACATTTTCGAGGCGTTCATGCGTTTCGAGACGCTGGATTTCTGCGCCCGCCTGGAGGTGCGCGCCACCCGACTCGGTGCTGTTCACCTCTTGAAAGACGACGAGGTGGATATGGTCCACCGCAAGACTCCGGTCCTCGAGACGTTCGAGGCTGGAGAGCACTCTACGGATGAGAAGGAGCTGCGCCGGAACATGGCGGAGTTGATTCACCGGGCGTACAAGCAGTTTCTGGTGACCAGCACCGAGGGGACCGTCTCGGTGCGGGTGGACAAAACCTCTTTCCTGATCACTCCCTACGGTTACGACCGCAAGCTTCTGGAGCCGGCCGACATGGTTCTGGTTCGCCAGGGCCGGGCCGAAGCGGGACGACCGGCGAGCCGCTCGGCGCGGCTGCACGACGAGATCTACCGGACCCATCCTGAAATCAACTCGATCATCGTGGCCCACCCCCCGGCGATCATGGCGTTTGCGGTGACGCACCAGCCCTTCGACTCCCGGGTGATCCCCGAGAGCTACATTCTCCTGCGGGATGTTCCTCAACTTCCTTACGGTGTCTCCTATACGGACTACACCCGGGTGGCGGCGGCGATCTCGCCGGTGGTCCCCAACGTGATCATCCGCAACGAGGCGATCCTCGTCACCGGAGACTCGCTGCTTCAGGCGTTTGA
>SKHA01000327.1 GCA_007117185.1 Spirochaeta sp.
CTGGCGGTGTCTCCAGTGGCAGTATTGCTACAGCCGGCGGTGCTGTTGTTGCGCCAGGCGCGGCCGCCACAGGCGGGGCTGCTGCGGAGCTCTCGTCCTGCCGGTGGTCCTCAAGCTGTTCAACCAACACCGCGCGATCCCCTGGAGTTTCGGACTCCCCGCCGGTGTCCGGAATCCGCTCGCGCATCGGAGCGGGAGTCGTTGGTACCACAGGTACTTCTACCACCGGGTCAGCTACCGGCGGATCAGCCGGGGCAGGGACTGCCGCCGCAGGCGCCACCGGAATCGCCGGTACGGTAACTGCAGGCAGCAGCACAATCAGCTCCTGTCCAGACAACGGAACGTATCGCATTGTCGGCTCCGGGAGGGGCGCCTCCGGCACGGGAAGGGGCGTCCCTGCTCTGCTCTGGTAAAGCCCGCGGGGAGGCGAGATCGACAGCTCCGGTCCGTCACTTTCGGGAATTGTTGCGCAGGAGAAAAGCAGCAGTACCGCGGATGTCACAACCACAGCAGCCGTCCACAGAGCCCTACTCGAAGAGAAGATCCTGCACCTCCCCTTCCAGCCGCGGCAAAAGATCCCGCACCAGCGCCTCAATCAGGTCAGCTTCAACGTCCCGTCGAACACTCCCGTCCAGTGGACGATTCGGGTCCACCAGGAGTCGAAATTCAGGGTTGAGCAGATCCTGTTCCACGTCCTGCATCAGAAACTCCCGTTGTGGAATCATAAGCACCCGGGATGTATACCGGGAACTGTCCCCCACTCCACTTCGTGCTGCCCCGCTACCCGCCGCAAAGAAGACGATCACCAGGAGAATCAGAACTATCACCCCGGCGGCGAGACCGCCCCACAGCAGGAATCGTCGATTCACGACGAGACAACCTCCCCTTCAAGTTTAACCGTCACCACCTGACTCACCCCGCTCTCCTGCATTGTAACACCAAGGAGGGTATTTGCCCCGGCTACCGTCTTCTTGTTGTGCGTGATTACAATAAACTGGGACTGCTCGCTGAACTCACGGAGCATCTGCACAAAGCGCCCCACGTTGTGTTCATCAAGAGCAGCGTCAATCTCATCAAGAAGGGTGAACGGCGACGGACGCACCATAAAGGTTGCAAACAGCAGCGCCACGGCAGTGAGGCTGCGCTCACCACCAGACAGTAGCGCGATGCTCTCGAGTTTCTTCCCAGGGGGTTGTACCAGGATCTCAATACCGGAATCCAGCAGGGTGTCCGGGTCGATCAGGCGCAACTCCGCCCGTCCACCACCGAAAAGTCGCCGAAAAACGGTATGAAAATTCTTGCGGATCCGGTTGTACGTCTCGATGAACAGTTGCTCAGACTCGCGCTTGATCTCGGCGGTGACCCGCACCAGGTCTTCTCTGGCGCTGCGCAGATCGGTGATCTGTCCGTTGAGAAATTCGTATCGATCCGAGACCTCGGCAAACTCCTCCACTGCCATCAGGTTCACGTTTCCCAGTTCCCGCAGACCGTTGCGAGCCTGTTGAATCGCCTCGCGAAGCACTTTCTGATCCCGGGGATCCGCAGCATCGCCACCTTCAAACTCCCGCAGGTCCCGGCCGTGGCGCTCCTGAAAGCTGTCGTAGAGTCCGCGTATCTCGGTGCGCTTCTCAGCCATCCGCAGATGCGCTTCTTCCAGACGGTTCTGCATCTGCGCCAGCTTCTGCATCGCCGTCTTCAGCCGCTCCTCTTCTTCCTTGAGGGTACGATTGTCCGTCGCGATGCTGCTTTCCAGGGTGTGCAACTCTTTCTGCAGGGCCTGTTCCTGCTTCTGAAGATCCGCATGCTCCTGTTGCAGCACCACAACCTGCTTTTCCAGGTGGGCCGCACGCTGCAGGTCAGCGTCGATCCGCTGGGCAACTTCACCGTGCTGTCTGGTCAGTTCTTCCGCTTCGCGATGGTGCCGTCGGGCGTTCTCACGCTGCTGTTCCCGTCGGCTTTGCAGCTGAACCCTGTTCATCTTCAGCTGCTCCAGGTTTTTCCGCTCCGTTTCCACCACCTCCTGAAGCGTCTCGATTTCCCGGGAGAGCTCACGAATACGCTCCCGCGAGGCGATGTTCTCTTCCTGCAGGCGCTCTATGGTATCGTCCAGGGTACGCTTACGGGTGATGGTTCCTTCCGGTGCCAGGAAATCGTCAAGAAACCGTGGCATCGCTCCCAGGTACTGGGTGGCCGCGGCCTGAACGCGCTGCAGCGCTTCCTGCAGGGTCACGAAGGTGGTACGGATCTTTTCGGAGATCCCCTGGGGGCTCTGCTCCAGCCGGGTCAGGTCCTGAAGCGCCGCACCGCGGCCCTCAAGAGAGATCCGCAGCTGTTCCAGCGATGCTGTCAACGCCTCTTCTGCCCGCGCCCGCTCCGCTGTCGAGTATCCTGACTCCTGCAGCTTCACGTCCAGGGCTGCCACCAGTTCGTCGGTTACGCTGCGCAACTCCTTCTGACAATCGGTTATTCCGCGATCATTACCGGAAATCCGTCCTTCCGCGTCGCGGATCTGCTGACGAGCCTCCTTCTGCCGCTCCTGGCTGCGGGCAATCCGTTCTTCAATTCCGGTGATTGCTTTTTCAATCTCTTGTAGCTGTTCCGCTGTTTCCTCTGCCTGCTTCTCCGCGGCATCTGCAGCTCCCCGAGCCTCACCACTGCGGGTCGCCAGGGTCTTTAACCGCGCCCGCTCCGCCTCGACGCGCTCATCCAGCTGCGAGCGCTGATCCCGGATCAGGGCGATTCTGTCGGTACGGGAGCTCTTTTCCAGGTCGAGCCCGTAGAGCTGCTTCTGGATCTCAACCAGACGCCCTTCCATCGTATTGACCCGATTCAGCTCACTTTCCAGCCGTTCATTGAAGCCGTCGATCTCAGCCTTGATCTTGCTCCGCTCGCCCTCAAGGTTCTCGGTTCGCTCTCCCTGCTGCTTTTGCTGGTCCCGAAACTGCTGCAATCTGGCCAGCTGGAGCTCAACCTCCAGGTTGAAGGTTTCCTCCCGGAGTTCACGATACCGGGCGGTTTTCTCAGCTTGCTTCTTCAGCGTCTCATAGGACCGTTTTACCTCGGTGAGGACCGTATCAACCTCACGCATGTTCAGCTCGGTCCGTTCCAGCTTGCGGTCTGCTTCACGCCCCCGGACCTTGTAGCGGGTTATACCGGCGGCTTCCTCAAACAGGGCTCGTCGGTCTTCCGGGCGATTGGAGAGAATCTGATCTATCTTGCCCTGCTCCATAATGGAATACGCGGTCTTCCCGATGCCGGTATCGTAAAACAGCTCCCGCAGATCCTTCAGCTTCACCGGGGCACCGTTGACGAAGTATTCGCTCTCACCGCTGCGAAAGAGACGGCGTCGGATCGTCACTTCCGGCACATCCAGGGGGAGAACCCCGTCGTTTTCCAGGGTGAGGGTCACTTCAGCAACGTTGAGGGGTTTACGGGTCTCCGTACCGTTGAAGATGACGTCTTCCATGCGTTCGGCACGCAGGCTCTTGGTTGCCTGCTCGCCAAGCACCCACTTGACCGCATCCACCACGTTACTCTTGCCGCACCCGTTCGGACCGATAAGTGCGGCAACACCGTCGGTGAAGGAAATGTGACTTTTGTCAGCAAAGGACTTGAAGCCCAACAGATCGATACTTTTCAGAAACACAGTTGCTCCAACAGTTCAGGGGACGTACATTAACCTCGCTATCATGACCGGAGGTATGATCAATAATCAAGCCCGCACATGTGGAATCGACGAGGTGGGCCGGGGACCTCTGGCAGGGCCGGTGGTTGCCGCCGCGGCGGTCCTGCCGGCTCATCACATCTTTGAGGGGTTGCGGGACTCAAAACAACTCTCCCGGACCCGCCGGGAGTGGTGGGATCAGGTTATACGCGAACAGGCCCTGGCATTCGGCCTTGGGTGGGTCTGGCCGGAGGAGATCGACCGCATCAACATCCTCCAGGCGTCTCTCAAGGCGATGCGGCTTGCCTGGGAAGACCTGGCCACGTCCCGACCCGTCGCCGCCGCGGCGGTGGATCAGTTTTTGATCGACGGCATCCACTGCCCCCCGGGGCTGCCCAACCCGGCCACAGCGATCCCTCACGGCGACACACTGGAACCGGCTATCATGGCGGCGTCTATTCTGGCTAAAGTTGCCCGGGACTCCTGGATGGTGGAGTACAGCCGCCTGGACGAACGGTACGGGTTTGAGCGACACAAGGGGTATCCATCCAGGGAACACCGGGCCGCTTTGCAGCAGCACGGGCCCTGCGCCATCCACCGCCGCTCGTTCCGCGGGGTCCGCCGGTGAAGCTGTTCAGAACGCCGGTCGCTCCCGGCGGCGGCGGCCGGACTCGTCGTCCCGCTTCTGCTGACGGTTCTCGCTGAGGAACTTCATCACCGTCTCCAGCCCCTGTTCAAAGAGGGACAGGTCGTCCTCAAACACCACTATCTGATGCCGCTCAAACTCGTCGCTGTTTTCCAGTTTCTTGCTCTCCACGATGGTGAGAAAGAGATCGTGGTGGCGGTTTTCTTTAACGTTAAAAAAATACGTACGCCGATCGTTCTTGCTGCGTACGCGAGCTGAAAAAAGCTCTCCTCTTACACCCATGTCTGCTCCTGTTGTATACCGATGCCCCAGAGTACTGTGCGGTGGGGGTAATCACAACCCTGTATACCGGATGAACCGGGTTGTCATCGCCGAAAGGTCGCTGTAATGGCCCCGAAGATGCTCCGGCATGAGCACCGCAAGCTGATACATCATCTCGTCGGCCATTGTCCTTATGTCTTTTGGACGAGGTCGTTCCCCCGAAGGGACCTCCAGATAGAAGGGCTTTCCAACGCGGAAGTGGATCCGGCTGCGCCGTAGTTTCAGTAGATTTCTCGGGATGCTTTTGAGCCCCCAGTGGACCATCGGTATGATCGGCACCTGTGCCTGCAGGGCGATCATCGCCGCTCCGGGTCGCCCGGGCAGCAGCGTCTCGTCAGGGCTGCGTGTCCCCTCACCGGCAACCCCGAGAAACTCCCCTCGGTGCAGCGCCGCCATCGCTCGTTCCAGGGCCCGACGATCCGGACCTTCCCTGTTTATGGGAATGATCCCCCAGAGCTGCATAAGGAACCGGGTAGCAGGGTTACCCCAGAGCTCCCGCTTGGCCAGGGCGGTTTTGGGCCGCCCCCGCAGGAGAATGTAGTACACTGGTCCCTCAAAAATGCTGGTGTGGTTTGTCAGCAGAATAGCCGGGCCCTTTTTGGGAATCTTCTCCATCTGCCACGTATCAGCGTCGCAGAGGACGCGTACAACACCCATTATGGTCATAGCAACCAGACGTTCTGCCAGAGGCATGCGCATCGATGATATCTCCTGTAGACAATGTAACAAATCCCGGCTAGAATTCGAAGAGATAGAAATATGGACCAATTCAGCAGTGGCTTTCAAACATCTCAAGCCGAGATCATTCTTTTCTCGGTTCTCTTTGGACTGATCCTCGTTGGGCTGGTTGTGGGTCAGATCATGCGTTCCCGAACTGCGGCGAAAGCAGCACGGACCAGGAAGCCCCCCCGGGAACCGGTACTCCGCCGGACCTCCCAGCCGCGGAGGGAGCACGTCCAGTTGGGGTACAAGGAACAGCAGACGCTGGACCGCCTGGCGTGGTTTCTCAAGGATCCCTCAAAAGCGGATACGCTGCTTGATGACCACGCCGCGCTGTTGAAGGTGTCCCGCCGGGGCATTCGCGAGGGCGTCGTCAAGGAACTGGACGTGCACCGCCTGGCCCGCCGGGTGGGTGCCGACACCTCGGCGCTTAGAATCGCCGGCCACTCTACGCAAACGATCCCCACCGGAGCGGAGGTTTCCATCTCCACCGCCGCTATGGCGATGGGTAACGGCGTTGTTCAGCTCAGCAGCGAGGCGGGGGTGCAGGTCCGCTTCACCAAGGGGGAGGGAAACTTTTCCGCCGGTGAAGCTGTGGACGTTGTCTGTTACTCCTCTGAAGGAATGTATCAATTTCACACAACGATGCTCTCTGTGACCGGCAAGAACGCTCTGCTGCGGCACACCCCCCACGTTCAGTATGCCCAGCGCCGCACCTACCGCCGTCGGGAGATCGAGATGCCCGTTCGCATCCGGATGCCCGGAATCGACCACAAGCCGCTGGACGCGGTCACGGTGGACATGAGTATCGGCGGGGCGGCGGTCACCAATCGGAAAAAACAGCTGGGGCTGGGGGCTTTTGTGGAACTCTCAATCGAGATCGGCAGCGCGGCGCCCCTTGTGGTTCAGGGGACGGTGGTTCGTCTCTCAAAGCGAAACAAGGTAGCTCACGTCAGTTTTTCCGGGATGGACCAGCAGGTTCGGCATCGCCTGTTTCGCCGGCTGATACGGGCAGGATGACCTGGAATATCGTGCCTTTACCGGGGGTGCTGTCCACGGATATCGAGCCGTGATGGACACTCACCAGCTCATGGCACAACGGTAGCCCCAGGCCAGTGCCCTTCTCACCCTCCGTTCCGTGGTGCGAGCGAGTTTGCCCCATCTCGAAGATCGTCTCCAGCGACTGCTGATCAATTCCCGCTCCGGTGTCGCTGACTGCGAGGGTCACCGCGTCGGCGGTACCGCCGAGACTCACCGTGATGCTGCCGCCCCGGGGGGTGAACTTGATCGCGTTGGACAACAGGTTGCGCACCACCGTGCTGATCATCTCGGTGTCGCCGTAGGTGGTTGCCGGTGATCCCTCTGCCCGGTCGATGAAGAACTGCTGCTCCTTCAGCGTCATGGACGGACGCAGCACGGAAGCTGTGGCATCCACGATATCGCCAAGGTTCAGCGGGACCATCCTGGGCTTCAGCGCACCGATCTGCACCCGAGACCAGGTCAGAAGGTTTTCAAGCAACTTGACCAACCCCCGGGAGGAGTCCTTCAGCAGCCCCAGGTATTCCTCGATCTTCTCCGGATTCATGTCACCGTGATACAGCTGAAGCATCTCGGTAATATTGAGAAAACCACTCAGGGGATTACGCAGATCGTGGGCCAGGATGGAGAAGTAGCGGTCCTTTTCCCGGTTCTGGCGCTGGATACGGGCGAAGCTCTCCCTCAGTTGCAGGTGAGTGGTAACCCGGGAGAGCAGCTCCTCGACGACGAAAGGTTTACGGACGTAGTCGACGGCACCTGCCTCAAACCCCCGGATCACATCTTCAGTCTCCACTTTGGCGGTGAGAAAGATCACCGGAATGTCCGCGGTTTCCGGATCTGCCTTCAACTGCCGACACAGGGTTATTCCATCCAGGTCGGGCATGGCAATATCCAGCAGGATCAGGTCCGGTCTCCTGCGCTTCAGGTACGCCAGGGCATGCGTTCCGGAGACGGCGGCGGAAACCTCGATTCCTGTCCTGGAAAGAACCTGCATGATGATCTCGAGATTCCGCGGGATGTCGTCAACGACCAGTACTTCTGCCATACCTCAGGAGGCCTCTTCCCCACCAAGAAACGGTTCCAGAATCGCGATGCTGCGCATAATCTCCTCGATCTGTACCCGCTCGGCCAGGTCATCCAAGTGGCCGGCGTAGTTCCTCACCTCGGTGACCCCGAAACGTTCGGCAAGAGCAGTGATACTCCTGATGAAGTGATTCAACTCCGGCAGGTTGATGGCGCTGCGCAGAGCGAGGTACTCCTCCTGCACCTCCCGTCGCAGCGCCTGAACAAATTCCTCAGGGAGCCGGGACTCCCGAGTGAGCATAGTCGCCGCCGGTAACGCCGAGTCAGCCGTTTCGGGGGCATCCCCCGGGGACGGGAGCGTTCCGATGCCCCGGGGGGTCATAACTGCCAGGATGACCGAATCCAATTGTTCCCGGGTATACGGTTTTCTGAGGATTCGGTCAAACCCGTGGTGCCCATCGGTGTCGGTGGCGGCGGTACCGGCGGTCACTGCGATAATCGGAATCTCCCGGGTGTTCTTCTGTGATCGGAGGCGCCGGGAACACTCGTAGCCATCCAGAACGGGCATTTGCACATCCATGAGAACCAGATCCGGCAGCTGTTCGTGGGCAATCCGGATCGCTTCGGCTCCATTCCTGGCCTCGATGATTCTGGCGCCGCTGTCCCGCAGAAACTCGCGAACCACCATCAGGTTCACATGATCATCCTCAGCAACCAGCACCGACAGACCCGATAGATCCGGGGCACCCCGGTCGGCACTCCCGTCTGGGAGACGGTGGTTTGTCTCTTCAGGGACCGGGAGGTCAGGTATCCGCACCAGGAACTGAGAGCCCTGGCCGGAGGTGCTGCGGACCTCAATGGTTCCGCCCATGGTCTGCACCAGCCGCCGGGTTATGGCGAGGCCCAGGCCGGTGCCGCCATAGCGGCGACTGTCCTGCTCGAACTGCTGGGTAAACGGTTCAAAGATGCGGTCCTGCTGATCACGGGGAATTCCGATACCCGTATCCTCTACGACGACGCAGAGCGTAATGCGTTCGGTATCTCCAGGCTGGGTCCGGCGATCCTCTCCACGCATGGCGACACTGACGTGGCCGTAATCGGTGAATTTGATCGCGTTCCCTACCAGATTGAAGAGAACCTGCCGGATGCGCTGTTCGTCTGCCATGACGCAGGCGGGAACGCTGTCCTCAGCGGTCATACGAAAGTCAATCTTTTTGCGCCGCGCCGCCTCGGAAAAGACCGCTCTCACGTCGGTCATGCTGTTTCGAGGGTCGATGGCCTCGCTGCTGATGGTCACCGTGCCGGATTCAACCCGGGACAAGTCCAGAACGTCGTCGAGAAGGCGCATCAATACCCTGCCGGATGCGTGAATATTGTTCAGGTACTCCTGCTGGATAGGGCTGTGGGAAATCTGCTCGCGCAGTAAATCGGAAAACCCGAGGATCGAGTTCATCGGTGTACGTATCTCGTGGCTCATATTGGCCAGAAACTGACTCTTGGCGTGACTGGCCGCTTCAGCTTGTACACGTGCAGTTTTCAGAGCGTCCACATACCCGGTGATCCGCTCCGTTGTCCTCTGAAACGCACGAACCAGCGTGTCCACCTCTTCGATGGGCGATGTGGGCCAGTGGTCTTCATGGGCGCTCAGGTCGTGGCCCTTCTCTATCTGGTCGGCCATACCGGAGGTGACGTTTGCCAGCCGCCGCAACGACCGGACCAGGGTGATGCTCACCATCATGGCAAACAGTACCGCCGAGACAGCGATCATCCCCAGGATGAGCATATTGGTCAGCACCCGCTGGTAAAGGCGGTCGTAGTAGCGGCCGAAGTCCGCGTAGGTCCGAATTGTCCACCCCAGGACACCGCTTCGTGGGCGCTCGTTGAGAACGGTAGTGCCCCGCCAATGACTCATCATCCCCGCGCCTGGTGGCAGAACCGGCATATTCAGCGTAGTTCCCGGTGACATCGGAATAGCGTGAGAGATCTCCGGTGGTTGATATCTCGCCAGAGCTGGCAAACCGGCAACGTTGGTTGCCAGCACACGATCCAGGTCGTCCAGAACGATAACCTTGGCATCCAGGGTTTCCGTGGACTGCAACACCACCTCAGTGATCGACTCCAGTTCGATGTCAGCGATCATCGTTCCCCGTGGGTGGTCGTGGGAGACTCTGATCGCCGGTCGAGCTCCTGCATCGTTCTGAATGGAGGCATGGTGCAGCCACATGTGATGATCGTTGAGAATAATTGGACGAGCAGCGGTGGTGCTGGTAGTGGTACCGGCGTCGTTTTCGTAGCTCCAGGAGCGGTCGCGCATTCCCCCGGCAATCAGCGCACCATCCCGGTCAAACAGACCGAAACGATAGTACAATCCATCCAGGAGGGGGATCATCCGGTTGTCTGGTGTTCCGTAGTGGGTCATCTCCTCAATCCGATCGATGAGCAGAATGAGACTCTGCTCCACCTGATTTTCCCAGATACTGACAATCCGGTCTGCCGCAAAAGCGGCTCTCTCTACCTCCTGCTGCACGTCCGCTTCTGTGCGTCGCGCTTCAAGGCGGCTGAAATAGGAGATCGTCAGGATCGCCGGTGTCAGAATCAGTAGAACAACCACCACCGAGAGCACCGACCGCAACGAGGGAAGCCGAAACCGGTCAGTCTTTCGATCCAGCAGGGAAACCGCCAGAACCAGCGCGGAGGCCACAGCGGCATTACTGATCGCGTTCACCGCCTGTTTGATCATGATGACCGTCGTGTTGACAGCGGGGACACCCTGGATGACCCCGTAAAAAAGAAATACCAGGGGCCCGCCGAGAAATACCCAGTAGGAGAGAACCCACACAAGAATCTCCGATCGATCCCGACGGCGCAGCACAAGCCCCAGAAACACCACTTCCAGGGTGAAGATCACCATCGCCCAGGGATGACGCCACAAAACCAGGGTAACCGCCGAAATGGCGATGCTTGAGAGAATCCCCGGGAGGGTTCCATAACGAAGGAGCACGATCAGGGCGAAGATTCCACCCAGGAGGAAATCCACATCCAGAAAGAGAGTCAACGGGAGAAAGTTGGCGGCGACTCCTGCTCCAGACAGGAGCAGGATAAGGACGAACGAAAGCATTTTCGTAAAAATACAAAAAGCGGCTCCGTTCGTGGCCCTCTACCGACTAAAACTCCTCGAAATCTCCATCGTCCGCGTCCATATCCATCTCTGACCTCGATCGGGTGGGCATCTCAAGGCTGATCCCTCCAGATCGTTTGCGCGGTTGGTCTTCCGCAAGGGCGATGCCCCGCGGCTTGGCCGGCGCCGGGGATTGCGCTGGAGCCCGCGCGGAACCCGTATCCGAGTTGGTCACTTTGAAAAAAGACATGGTTGTCTTCAGTTGTTCCGCCTGACTGGTAAGTTCTTCCGACATCGAGGCGATCTGCTCGGACGAGGAAGCGTTCTGCTGTACCACCTTGTCCAGCTGCAGCAGCGCCTGGTTGATCTGCTCGGCTCCCTTGGTCTGTTCCGAACTGGCGGAATTGATCTCCTGGACCAGGTCTGCTGTCTTGCGAATCTCTGGAATGATTCCGGAGATCATCTCACCGGCTTTTTCGGCTACGGCCACACTGCTCCGGGACAGCTCGCTGATCTCACCCGCCGCTTTCTGACTGCGCTCGGCAAGCTTTCGTACCTCTGAGGCCACGACAGCAAAGCCTTTGCCGTGCTCCCCTGCCCTGGCCGCTTCGATCGCAGCGTTCAAGGCCAAAAGGTTGGTATTTCGGGCGATCTCTTCGATGATGGTTATCTTTTCAGCGATTTCCCGCATCGCTTCAACGGTCTGGGCTACCGCCCGGCCTCCTTCTTCGGCACTGTTTGACGAGTTCTGGGCAATCTTCTCTGTCTGCATGGCGTTGTCGGAGTTCTGGCGGATATTGGCGCCCATCTGTTCCATGGACGAAGAGACCTCCTCCGCGGATGCCGCTTGCTCCGTTGCCCCCTGACTGAGTACCTGGGCGCTGGAGCTCAACTCGGCGCTGCCGGCGCTGACGTTATCTGTCGCACTCTGTACGTCCGCTACCACGGCGACCAGTCGTTCCTGCATCGCCCGCAGCGCATCGGCGAGCATGCCAATTTCGTCACGCTGGTTCACCTGCAGATCAGCGGTCATGTCACCTGAAGCAAGAACCCGGGCAAACTCCACCCCCCGGGCGACCGGAACGGTTATTCCCCGAGTCAGGATAATTCCCAGAATCATGGACAGTACCGCCGCGACCACCATGGCAACGATACTGATGGTCGTCAGGAATGCCGCCTCTTCCAGTTCGGCCGCGATGATTGCGATGGTATTGTTGGTGTTATTGGCAGTCAGCTGGTCAAACGTGGCGCCCATGGCGTCCGAAACCGGGATCATCGCCGCCACGGCGTTACGGTACTGCCGGAAAAGCTCCGCTTTGGCCTGATCATCATCCGTGCTGGACAGCGCTTCAAGAGTGCGGTCTATGGGGATGTAGGAGTTTCGCCAGTCCCGGTACTCCCGCTGAAGCTGTTCAACGATCTGCCTGCCCGTTTCGGTATGTCGTGGAATCGCCACAAACGCAGGCATGTTGCGTTCCATAACAGTCCAGCTGGACTGCCGCTGATCCAGGATATTTCTGAAACGGTCTCCTGAGGCAGGGGTAAACTCGTGCTGAAACGCCTCGAGGGTCTGAGAGCGAATGATCATCCGTTCGATGTTCA
>SKHA01000347.1 GCA_007117185.1 Spirochaeta sp.
GCAACTTTGACATGGCTTCGTACGAGCCCTATTTTGCCGGTGAACTGACACCTCTGAGTCTCAGTCAGGATGAGATCAACACCGCAGTAGCGGCGATCAACACCCCGGAAATACCCGGCTGACCGCAGGCAGGTGCGCCCTGTCCGGAGGCTCAGCTCCGGGGAGCAGCACCGAGGCAGGCCATCACCCTGCGGTGCAGACCGGCGGAGGCGACAGCGATACCGCTGCACCCCATCGCTTCTTCGCCGCCGGCAAAGTTGGTGAACACGCCACCCGCTTCACGAACCACGACTCCCAGCGGGGCGATGTCCCAGGGTGCCATGATCGGGTCCACCATGATGTCCAGGTCCCCTCTGGCCAGGAGCATGTAGCCGTAGCCGTCGGCCCAGGTGCGGGTTGCTTCGCATTCCTGAAGCATCTTTTTGGTAAACTCCGGGTGACGGCGGAAGAGGTCCGAAGGGTCGGTAGTTCCGAACCATGCCTCGTTGAGGGGGCGGTCAGCAGACACGTGAACCCGGTTCATTGTCTCATCCCAGGCGCCGCCACCCAGCCAGGCGCTGACCGTTTCTCCCGTTGCCGGAGCGTGGATGACCCCCACCTGAGGGATACCGTCCAGGAGAAACGCCACCAGTGTTGTGAAAAGGGGTACCCCGCGGATAAACGTTTTGGTTCCATCGATCGGGTCAACAACCCACAGCGGGCCGGCGCTGTCCAGAGAACCGCCGTGTTCCTCTCCGAGAATCCCATGATCGGGATAGGCCCGAAGAATCATCTCCCGCATCGTTTCTTCAGTTGTGCGGTCTGCCGCCGTCACTGGTGACTCGTCCGCCTTCAGCTGGATTTCCAGGTCCCGGTTACGAAACCAGCGCATCGCTACCTCGCCACCGGAGAGGGCTATGGCTCGTGCGGTCTGGTGAATCTGTTCCAGATCCATGTTCATCTTCTCCTAAAGATCCCGATGGCGCATCTCGCGGTCGATCTCGCGCTTCTGATCCTTTGCTTTGAGGGATTCTCGCTTGTCGTAAAGCTTTTTACCGCGACATATCCCGAGCTCCAGCTTGATGAGCCCCTGTTTGAGGTAGAACTCCAGGGGGACCAGAGTGAACCCCTTTTCCTCAACCCGGCGTCGCATCCGATCAAGCTCTGCTGCGTGACAGAGCAGCTTTCGTTCCCGCAATGGTTCGTGGTTGAAGAGGTTGCCGTGGGTATACTCGGTTATGTGGAGCCCGATCAACCAGAGGCCTCCGTTTTTGATGCGGCCGTAGGCGTCGGCAAAGGCGAACTTGCCGCTGCGCATGGACTTCACTTCCGTGCCCTGGAGGATGATCCCCACCTCGATTTTCTCATCCACGGAATACTCGTGAAACGCCCGTCGGTTCCGCGCGAGGGTTTTGCGGTCACCCATTCTGTTCCCCACTCACCAGGACAAGACGAAAACCGAGAAACGGCGTGGCCCAATCCGGTGGCTGGGATCCTCGCAGATCGTGTCGCTGGTCTGAGTTGGCGAAGCTGCCGCCCATCACCACACGGTGGGCACCATGCCGCGGAACCAGTACCTCACCGCTTTTACCGTACCAGTCGGTGGTCCATTCCCAGAGATTTCCTGAAAGATGTCTCGCTGCCAGCGCGCCTGTTGGACCGCTTCCAGCAGGTTCCGGACCGGATCGGGGCACTCCCGACTGAACACTGCCGGCTGGACCATTGAGAAACGCCGCATACTCCCACTCAACCGGTGTGGGCAGGCGAACCGAAGCGTTCATCCCCAGGGGGGTGCCGGACTGACGTGCTTCACGTTCAACCCAACGGGCCACCGCCTCAGCAGCGGTGACCGGAACATGACGAACAGGGAGCATGCCCTCCGCCGAGGGGGGGCCGGAGAGCCAGGTGTCCCAATCATCCGGCCAGTCGTCCAGATAGTACGCCACTGAATCACGGGAGGTGTCGCCGTGCCGGGGCGCCCATTCAGGGTGGGCGGCGATAAACCGGGCATAGTCCCGCCGACTGAACTCGTCCTGCATGATCCAGAAATCCCGGCTGAAGGTGCTGATAACGCCGGTTTTCCCCGGGTCTCTGAGGGGATACCCCACGGCGTACCTCCCGGCAGGTACCCGGACAAAGGTCAGCCCGGCCACAACCATCGTCGTGGGTGGGGGAATCAGGCCCTCGTCCAGCTCAACAGAGAGGGTCAGCAGTTCAGTGGAAAGCTCCGCGTTGCGCTGGGCTATCCACGCTTCCAGCGCGGCACCGGTACCTTCACGTTCCATCGGGATCAGATCCGTCAGAACACGATAAAAACCCGGATAATGTGTATCAAGGTGTATAAAATACTGAACAACTTCAGCGACGGAACCGGGCTGTACCGCTCCACCGGGGTTGGCAGCCCGCAACGCTGACCCCACCACCTCTGCGGCCTGCCACGGCTCAGCGTGCGCAAGAAGGTCAGCCACGTACGCCAGAACAGAGTCTCTCTCCCCTTCCGCAGCAGGGGTTGCAGCCCACAGCAATCTGCTGGCATCACGTGCCACCGGTGGGTGCTGAAACTGACCGCCGGGTTCCGACCCAAGGGACCAGGAAGCAAACGCTGCAACACCGGCACGGGCGATCGCGTCGGGGTCTGTCGGTTCAAAGATGGTATCGACCCGCTCCCGACGGGGGAAGAATCTGCTGGCAAAGCGCCGTCCCGCCACAGCGACACTGCTGGTCTGAGGGGGCAGACCCGGCATGGTCACGGTGACCGTCCGGACCCCTGCGGGAACAAACGCCTCAACAGGTGTGGATCCAATTCGTGTTTCGTCGACAAAAACACCCGCTCCCGCGGGGCTGCTGACAAAGGTGACGACGCTGCCGTAGTTGCGCAGTCCCGGAAGCAGCAGAAGCCAGAACAGAAATCCCAGCGCGGCAAGCCCCCAGAGCGTCGGAACCCACACCAGAGGAGTCACACCCAGAATCGGTTTCAACGTGACCGAGATTTCCGATAAATCCTCTTCCGAGGTGATTTCTTTCCAGGAACGTGACATAGCGAATGGGAAGTATAGAAACGGTACCTTGCTGTTGTCAACGCGTGGCAAGACTTGTGGATTCCCCGCACTCCGTGGTACCGTCCCAGCGATGAAGAACCTGGCTGCAGCCCTGGTGAATATTACAGAAACGGTGCTCACCATGCGCGCCCGCCGCAAAGCCCGCGGGCGTATTCGGCAGGCCAGAAAACATCCTCTTCGGGACTGGATCGAAGCGTTTTTGCAGGCGGCCCTGATGGTGCTGGTTATCAATCAGTTCCTGTTGCAGGCGTACCGCATCCCCTCCGGTTCGATGATCCGCACGTTCATAGAGGGGGACCGCATCTTCGTGAACAAGGTGGTCTACGGGCCGGAACTGCTCCCGGGAATCTCCCGTCTCCCCGGATTTGCCACCCCGGAGCGTAACGAGGTGATCATTTTTGTGAACCCGTCGTACATCAGTCGGGGCGCGCTGTTCACCCTGCTGCAACGCACCATCTACATGCTTACCCTCTCGCTGGTCGACATTGACCGGGATGCAATCAGCAACGAGGCGCGGGCGCACCTGCTCATTAAACGCGCTGTAGGTGTGGGTGGCGACCGTTTTCGTAACGACCCCTTCGGAAATATCGAGGTCCTCCCCGCAGGCAGCGACCAATGGATTCCTGAAGGTGAATTTCAGGATCTGGCGGATAACCACTACGAGTTGCAGCGCCTGATCGATCCTCAGGGCTACCAGGTGATTCACCTGGGCGCCCGCGCCCTGGCCCTGGCTGAAACAGGTGCGGAGTTGACTGCAGAACAGCAGAGTGCTGCCGATGAGATGCGCCGAACCCCCATAAGAGACCCCTTTGAGTTTGAACGGGTGCGCCACGGGACACTCTTCTCCGCGGCGCCGCACCTGGCCCGGTACCGCCGGCGATACCAGTTCGTCGAAAACGGGTGGTATGTTCCGGCCAACCGGATTCTGGGGCTGGGTGACAATCGGGACAACTCCCGGGATGGGCGTTATTTCGGACCGGTTCATGAACAGAACGTTCTCGGTCGGGCGATGATTATCTACTGGCCCATCAGTCGGGCAGGGCGGGTTTACTGATTGGCACGGGGACGATCCCGGTCCGGATCATGGCTGCGCCGGCTGCTCCTGTTGTTCCTCCTGGGAGCTGCAGCGTTCTCGATATTTCGCCTTCGTGGACCGGCGCTGATCTCCGTTCGCGGGGACGCGCTGGTTCCGCACGTTTACGACGGCGATATCCTTCTGGCGCGACGGCACCGCTCTGAGACGTTTCGCCGGGGTGAGGTTGTTGTTGTGGAGGGCCCCATCAGAACGGGAAACCG
Organism: Spirochaeta sp.; assembly: GCA_007117185.1. Classification (GTDB taxonomy): domain Bacteria; phylum Spirochaetota; class Spirochaetia; order DSM-27196; family Alkalispirochaetaceae; genus Alkalispirochaeta. The sequence continues at coordinate 4,335 of SKHA01000347.1, forward strand.
CCTGGAGGATCTCTGGCGACAGATCCGCAGCCGCCGGGGTGGTGATCCCTTTCGTCCATCCATGGGAGAGCCGGTTCTGCGGGTAGTCCTGGGGCTGCCGGGTGACCAGGTGCACTGGGGTGGCGCCGCCGACGTGGTGAAGAGCTCACGGGATGGTCAGACCTACCGCTACACCTTACCGGTTCTGCATCACCTCCTTGACCAGGACGAAGAGACGATTCTTCTTGAAGACGGGTGGTTCTTCCTTGTTGCTCTCCAACCGGGTCGTGCCGACTCCCGTGCCACCGGAGCGGTTCCCGCCGCAGCGATTCACTTTCGGGTCCAATCGATCATCTGGCCGCGGGAACGACGGGGCCTGCTCGACCCGTTTCCGCCGGACGACGGTCCGTGAATACCCGGTGATCCGCGACCACCGCCGGATGCATCTGTACCTGCACATCCCGTTTTGCCGGCAGAGATGTGACTATTGTGATTTTTTTTCCAGGACCCGCGCTTCGTCACACCGGATGGAGCAGATCCTGCAGCGCACCCTCGAACAGGTAACCTGTGTCCTGCAGACCTATCCGGAACGTTCGGTGGAAACACTGTACGTCGGTGGTGGTACTCCCTCTGCCCTTGACGGCGCTGCCCGGGAAAGGATGCTGGAGACGATTCAAACCGTTGTGACCGCCAACCCGGCGATCAGGGAGGTTACTGTTGAGGTAAACCCCGAGGATACGGACCACCGATTGCTGGCGGCATTGGCCCTAGTCGGGGTCAACCGAATCTCTCTGGGGATCCAGACGCTGCGCGACCCCGTTCTGGCACGAATCGGACGGGTGGGCGGGGGAGATACCAACCGTAAGGCACTGTCCACGATGAGGGACATGTGGTCCCCCGGGGTGGACCGTCGCACCCACTGGAGTGCAGATCTGATCGTCGGAATCCCCGGCTATACCCTCCGGAAGATCAGAGAGGACCTCCAAAAGATCATCGCCGCCGGAGCGGACCACCTGTCCGTGTACGAGCTCTCTCTGGAAAAGAACACCGTTCTCGGGTGGAAACACCGCCGGAATCTCTTCCAGGAAATGCCTGCCTCGGAGGTGCTGAGTCAGCTTCACGGGGTCCGTGATTTTCTCAGTGATCACGGGTTCTCCCGATATGAAGTATCCAGCTACGCCAGAGAGGATGGCCGGGGCATCCACAACAGCGCCTACTGGGATATGGCGCCTCACCTCGGGTGTGGTCCCGGAGCTGTGGGAACGATGCCGGAGCCATGGCCTGTTCGGCATGTCGTCACCGGGAACTTCCGCCGCTTTCTGGAATCCCCGGATTTCGGAATGGACCGGGAACCACTCCCTCGCCTGCAGTTTATGCAGGAAGTTCTGATGATGGGCATGCGCCTTCAATCCGGGCTGGATGACTCCCGTTTTGCCGGGATTTTTGGTGTTTCCCTGCAGCAGATCCTGCCGGAGACGTTGCACAAATGGCACTTTTTCCTTGCTGCTGATCCCGAAGGAACACCCCCTCGGTGGGTCCTTCCTGAGACGCATCGGGATGTACTTGATTCGGTCATCCTTGACGCGTTTCGGGAACTTGACGCCCGCGTTCTGGAAGATCCGTCTCTTGACAGGCCATGGAGCAAGTGATAGCTTCTTCTCTCACAAGCAGATACCGTGAGGGGGACGAATGTCTGGCCACAGTAAATGGGCGACAATACGACACAAAAAAGGTGCCCAGGATGCCAAGCGGGGCAAAGTTTTTTCGAAGATCATCAAAGAAATAACCATCGCCGCGCGTCTGGGCGGCGGAGAGTTGGAGAGCAATCCCCGCTTGCGCACGGCAATTACAAAAGCCAAGGGCGCCAATATGCCCAAGGACAATATTGACCGGGCGATCAAGAAAGGCACCGGCGAGCTCGGCGGCGTTGACTACGTGGAACTCACCTACGAAGGGTACGGTCCCAGCGGGGTGGCGATCCTCATTGACGCGCTGACGGACAACAAAAACCGGACCGCCGCTGACGTGCGCAGCATCTTCGCCAAGAATGGCGGAAACCTCGGTGAGACCGGGTGCGTCTCCTATCTCTTTTCCCGGCGCGGGGTAATTTCTTATGACAGCAGCCGCTACAGCGAGGACCAGATCATGGAAGCAGCTCTGGAAGCCGGGGCTGACGACGTGGAAGCAGAGGGTGAGTCCATCACCATCAGCACCTCCCCTGAAGAGTTCGAGGCCGTTCTGGACGCGATGACCGCCGCCGGTTATGAACACGAGATGGCCGAAGTCTCCCGGGTTGCAGAGACCTCTGTTGCCCTGGATCACGAGGGAACCCGTAAGGCCCTGCGTCTGGTGGAACTCCTGGACGATCACGACGACGTTCAGGAAGTGGCTACCAATCTGGACATACCTGACGACTTCGACCCCGACGATTGATGTCTGTTGTTCTGGGGATCGACCCCGGCCTCGCTTCCACCGGCTTCGGGGTGATCAGTCAGGAAGGAAGCACAATCCGCTGTCTCGACTACGGGGTATTCACCACCGCTTCGGACCAGTCGGTGGGGGCGCGTCTGGACCATATTCAGCGTGAAGTTGAGGCTCTCCTCCAGCGTTTCAGCCCCGACAGCGCTGGAATCGAGGGGCTGTACTTCACCAAAAATATCACCAGCGCAATACCCGTCGCCCAGGCCCGGGGGGTGATCCTTCTGACCCTTTACAGAGCGGGCATCCACGCACGAGAATACACCCCGCAGCAGATTAAGCAGGCGGTGGTGGGAACGGGACAGGCGGACAAGGAACAGGTCATGCAGATGGTACGGGTAATCCTGGGCCATCCTACGGTACCCAGACCTGACCACGCCGCAGATGCCCTGGCCGCTGCGGTGACCAGACTTCACGACGGCATGGACCGCCTGACAGGAGGCAGATAGTGTTCAACAGTCTCACCGGTGAACTCACCGGACACGCGTTTCCTCTTGTCTACCTCAGAACCGGCGGGGTGGAATGGCAACTTGAAGTGAGTGCCACCACCTTTCAGGAGATTCTGGCGGATGAGCGCAAAGAGCTGCTGCATCTGTACGTGTACCTGCAGGTCCGGGAGGACCTGTTGAAGCTCTACGGATTCTCCCGCAACGCCGAACGCTCCGCATTTCTTGAACTGATCACCGTTACCGGAATCGGTCCACGCCAGGCGCTGCGGATCCTTTCGGGAACCACGGCGGCGCAGCTCACCCGGCTGCTGGAAGCAGAGGACGTGGCGGCGCTGACGCGGCTTCCCGGACTGGGAACCAAGACGGCGCAGAAGATGATTCTCCAGCTGAAGGGGCATCTCGTGCTGGACCAGGGCGATTCCGCCTCCCCCTCGGTGCGTCCGGACGAACCGGTGAACGAGCTGCTTCAGGCGCTGGTGGAGATGGGGTACGACCGCAGTGCCGCACAGCACGCCCTCCAGCGGTTGAGTGAACAACTGGACCAGGAGGGCGTGGTTGACCGTCAGATTCGGGAGCAGCGATTGTTCTCGACGGCGATCAGGGAGCTTTCGCTGTGAGTGGCCCATCGGGTGGAGAGCACCCGCCGCTCCCGCAACACCCCTTGCACCCGGAGTTCGAGAGCGAGGACCGCATCGAAAACCAGCTCAGACCCCAACGGCTGGACGACTTTCTGGGACAGCCTCAGATCAAGGAAAACCTCAAAGTATTTATCCAGGCGGCCCGGGAACGCAACGAGTCTCTGGATCACGTTTTTCTCTCGGGACCACCGGGGCTGGGCAAGACCACCCTGGCTACCATCATGGCCCATGAGATGGGGTGTGACTTCCGGGTTACCGCAGCGCCGGCGCTGGAGAAGCCCAAGGATCTTGCGGGAATACTTACTTCGCTGCAGGAGGGAACGGTCTTCTTCATCGACGAGATCCATCGTCTGAAGAGTTCTCTGGAAGAGATGCTCTACGTGGCGATGGAGGACTACGAGATCGACTGGGTTATCGGACAGGGGCCCAGCGCCAGGACCCTGCGGGTTCCGTTGCCGCGATTCACCCTGGTGGGGGCTACCACCCGTCCCGGCATGGTGGCGGCGCCGCTGTTCACTCGCTTCGGAATACCGGTACGGCTGGACTTCTACTCCCGGCCGGAGCTGGAGGCGATCATCCGGCGTTCCTCAGGCATTCTGGAAGTCTCCATCGCCGAGGAGGCGGTCTCAACCCTGGCGGACTGCTGCCGCGGGACCCCCCGGGTTGCCAACCGCCTGTTGCGGCGTATGAGGGACTTCGCTCAAGTGATTGGCGGTGGAACGATTACCACCGGGGTGGTCACCGAAGGAATGCGACGGATGAACATCGACGAACATGGCCTGGAAGAACAGGACCGCAACATTTTACGGGCGATCATAGAGATGTACGGCGGTGGACCTGTAGGTGCGGAGACGCTGGCCATATCCGTTGGAGAAGAACTGGACTCTCTCGAGGTGTTCTACGAGCCGTTTCTCATCCAGCAGGGGCTTCTCCAGCGCACCGCCCGGGGTCGCGTGGCCACCCCCAGGGCGTGGAACGTTCTGGGGCTGATTCACAACCAACCTTCACCGAACAATGAAGACCAGCGATCTCTCTTTTGATCTTCCCCCTGAGCTGGTCGCCCAGGAACCCTCAGCGCAGCGCGGCGAGAGTCGACTTCTTGTTGCCGAAAGACACGACGGTACCTGGCAGCACTGCCGTATCCCCGATATCGTCAACCGGATCGAACCGGGTACAGTGATGGTCTTCAATGATTCCCGGGTTCGCCGGGCCCGGGTGTTCGGCACCAGCCTCTCCGCAAGCGCCAGGGAGCAGGAGTTTCTCCTGCTGAATCAGATCAGCGACACATCCTGGCGGGTTATCGGATCCGGTTCGCGACGACTGCGCTCCGGCCGAACGTTTCTGTTTGCCCCCGGCAGCAGGGACGAACGTACCGCCGAGGTCACCGCCGAGGACCCGCCGTTCCGGGTGCTGACCTTTTCGGCCCCCATTGACGACCGCTGGCTCGACCAACACGGACACATGCCTCTTCCGCCGTACATTCATCGCGCCGATGCCCCGGAAGACGCCGAGCGCTATCAGACAGTCTACGCCCGGGTGGTGGGGAGCGTCGCTGCACCCACCGCGGGTCTGCATTTCACAACCGAGTTGATCGAGACCCTGCGAGAACGGGGAGTTGTCATCGCCTTTGTGACCCTTCACGTAGGCATCGGAACGTTTCTGCCGGTGCGGACCGAGACGCTTGAGGATCACCGGATGCACAGTGAAGAGTTCTTCATCCCCGAAGAGACCGCCCGGGCGATCGCCAACGCCCGGGAGCAGGGCAAGCCGGTTCTGGCGGTGGGCACAACGGCGGTCAGAACGCTGGAGGCGCAAGGGCGCCCCGACGGAACGGTGATATCCGGCTCCGGTTCCACGGAGATCTTTATCACCCCGGGGTACCAGTTCAAGGTGGTGAATCAACTGTTCACCAACTTCCACACCCCCGGAAGCACCCTGATTGCCCTGGTCAGCGCCTTTGCCGGCAGCGACCACATCAAAACCTGGTACGCCGAGGCGATTCGCCAGCGATACCGGTTCTTTTCCTACGGAGACGCGATGCTGATCCGCTGATCAGTACGTATCGGGCCCCATCCGTTCGAACACGCCCCGTACCTCCACCAGACGGTCAAGATGTCGATCGATGATGCGGTCGTAGTTCAAATCCCCGCTGCGGATGCGATGGTGCTGGTCTTCCCAGTACTGGATACCCTCAAGGTTGATGAACCGCATTGGCATCGCCGCCTGACTCCAGCGTTCAGCTTCTCGCCAGTGTACCCGGGCAAACTCCAGCAGTTCCTCCGCACGGTCCAGACTCTCCAGATTCTGACGCTGCCACGGGGCGTTGTAAAAGAACGCCTCGTGTTTCATGAACTGATTGCTCCACTGCAGGTACTGTTCCACCAGCAGAAGGTTGATATGCATCGTAAAGAGATAACGATACCATTCCCATTCACGATTGTCCGAGATCCGCGCCAGGGCGTACAGAGGGTTGGCAAAATCGCTGGCCAGCGCCTGTTCCAGCCAGTAGATGTTCTCGGCGATGCGGGTAGGGGTCTGGTACATCTGCCGTCGATACAGCTGATACAGCTGTTCCCGGTACACCAGTCGATACGCTGAAACGGGCACGACGGCACCGGCAAAAAACAGGATCAGCAGGAGGACCAGCGGCGATTTCCGAAAGACGTTCACCTTATCCTTATCGGCTGAGTACCGGAAAATCGTCAGCCAATGCCGCGACAATGTCAGCAAAAACCGTTGCTTCATCCTGATTTCCGTCGATGCGATGCACCGCGATCCGGTCCTGATAGCGATCGATGACCTGACGGTACCGTGATGCTACCCGGCGTTGCAGGGACTCCTCTTCCAGTCGATCCCGACGGGGTCGCGAACTCATCCGCCGGTCCGATTCTTCCAGGGATGTGTCGATAAATACAAGATGACGGGGCAACGGAAATTGACTGTTCAACAGTTCCACCAGGGTGGGGTCGGTGGTCACACCCTGATACGCCAGAGACGAAAAGAGATAGCGGTCACACACGACGGTAGACCCAGCACGGATCGTCGCCAGCACCCCCCGGTCAGGGTGATAGAGGTGTTCCCGACGGTCCGCCGCGAACAGAAGCGCCAGTGTCTCCGGTTGTACCGAGTCGTCACCGGCAAGTATTGTGCGGATCAACGCTCCGGTGGGCAAGTCGGTGGGCTCGCAGGTGAACAGCGCATCCGCACCAGCCCGGCAAAACAGATCGACCAGGCGCTTTGCCTGGGTTGTGGTCCCTGCGCCGTCGATTCCCTCAAAGACGATAAAGGGCTGAAGCGATGACATCCTGTATGGCTCCCCGGATTTGTGATACGTTAGTATAGCACAGAGGTTTACTGGTTGGAACGGAACTCCCCCCCCGTGATGGGTCCATTGATATCGTTTCTCTTTGTGGTGGCCCTCTTTGGGGCAACCCTTTCCGGTCGGCTTCTCGCCGCTTCGGTGGAGGACCGGGTCATGGAGTTGCGGGGGCACCTTCTTCAGGGGGTGGAGACAACGTTGGGGCAGGATATATCGTGGCAGTTTGTCAGCCCTTCGATCCTGCGGGGGTTCACCTTCACTGGTGTTGAGCTTTCCGGTGGTACCGTCTCCGCCCGCACCGTCTCACTGGCCCTGCAACCCCGGGCGCTCTTTTTCGGTGATCCTCGCGATGTGGTTCCGGAGGTCACCATCAGCAGGCCGGAAATCCGTATCCGATCGCAACAGGAGTTGGATCGCCTGCTCGGGACGATTCAGGTCTTTCAGGAGGGGGAGGGTGCCGAACCGGTAACCCTGATACGCGTTGTTGACGGCACGGTCACGGTAGCGATTCCAGAGCAGGAAGTGGACTTCCGACTTGAGGGATTGACGGGTCTGATGGATCTGAATCGGGGTGGCCTGGTGCTGGAAATGTTCTCTGCGGTCCAGGTTTTCACCACTCTGAACGACCAGCCTTTCTCTCTGCAGAGCGAGGTGACAATAAGCGGGGAAGGATCCCGGGATCTGGAGCAGCTGGGTGTCAACGTTGAACTCTCAGGAATTCACGGCAGCCACATCTCCGTGGAAGACCAGTCCGTCCGTGTGTCCCGCAACGGGGACAACTTCACAGTTGAACGAATCCGGAGTCAGGACGCTCTGGATTTTCTGGCACGTGCCACGTTGTCCACGGGGTCACTGACGCTGAACCTGCGCAGCGAGAATCTCCGTCCGGACTCCCTGGTCACGTTGCGGGGCC
>SKHA01000317.1 GCA_007117185.1 Spirochaeta sp.
CGATGCCGTTCAGGATGGCGTGGCCGATCACTTTGTCCACCGTGTTGTGTCTGCCCACGTCGCTGCTGCGCGCCACGATGGTCCCCTGGGAAAAGAGCACCGAGCAGTGGGCTCCGCCGGTGTTCTGCCAGAGCTCCGAGACGATCTCTGTGATAACGCGAAAGACGTCGCCGGTGGTGATGGTGATCGGCGAGGTGGCGCCTGGCAAGGTGCCCCCCATGAAGGAGGGGCCCCCGCTGGTCTCCTGCACCGCCTCCCCCGGTTCCGCCGCGTCGCCGGTGACGGCGATGCGGTCATCCTGAACGTCCACGGTGTGCACGGTCCGCGCCAGCCCCTCGGTGATCACGAACCCCGCCCCGAGCTCCCGCAGCTGCTGCGCCGTGGCGATCAGCGCGGCAACGGGGGCACCGTTGAGGGACACCCTGCAGACCGTCTCAGCGCACACCGCTTCCCGGCGCCGTACAACCGCATCCGAGGTGAAATGCGTTGCCGGAACGGTGACGGATGACCCAACGATCTTGTCTCTCTTCATGATGTCTCGAGGGTACTTCACATTTCTCCGGGCTGCATACCGCTGCCAGCGTTCAGCTCAGCGGCTCAGTCAAACTCCCTGAGGCTCTCGTGGGTCCCCTTGTGCATCTCGTACCAGAAATCCAGGGCGGCCTCGTGTTTGTCCTCTTCAAAGCGGGCGATCCAGTGCAGCAGCTGTGGATCTTCGCACCGGTCCACATCACGTTTGCGCTGCAGAAAGGTGAGAATGTAGTCCATGTTCCGCTCCGATTCCCAGAAGACCGACGCGTTGCGGCTGTTGATGCGGCTGGCGGTGTTGGCCGCGTTCTCCAGAAACTCCTGTTTCAGACCGAACAGTGACTGGATGATCTCCGGGATCATCTCTTCCGCCCAGGTGCGGTGGAAGCGGCAGAATCCCGCGTTGTCGATGATCAGTTCCTGTATCATCCGCGCGCTGTTCTTGCGCCCGAGCTCCCGGGGGGGGATGAAGTCGGTGCCGTAGACCATGTAGTACTTCCCGGCGATGGGCATGGGAGAGAGCACCCCGGGGGTCCAGTACTGGTTGGGCACGCTCCACCCCTTGCGGGCGTTGGCGTTGTACACGAAGGAGTCCAGGACCTTCTTGCCCTTTTTGCGGGCCAGGCGGCGGGCAAACTTGCGGGCCCCCTCGGAGAGATCCAGGATTCCCCGGCGCTGAATGATGGAGTCGATGAGCTGGACCCCCAGCTCGGCGTTATGCAGCGAGTCTTCCACCACGCGAAAGCCCTCCGGCGAGAACACCGGAACCCGATCCACCCCCAGCTCTTCCGGGGTGAGGTGCTTCTCATCGAGGCACTCCATGAGCCACGAGAGGACCCCGCCGATGGATATGGCGTCGAAGCCGGCGGAATCCGCGGCGCGATTCAACTGCTCCGCTGCGCGCTGGTCGAAGATGCCGCAGAGGGGCCCCATGGTCTGGTAGGGTTCGTAGTCTTTCTTGAACTGGTTGTTCATCTTCTTGCACACCGCCACGCAGGGCTCGCCGCAGTGCTTCTGTTGCTTGCCTTCGATCGTCTCGGTGTTGAACTGCTTGAGGTAGTGATCAACGATGAACTCCTGGTGGATCTTCTGCCGCTGTTCCTCTGTCATGTAGATCGTCTTGTAGTTGAACGCCATGATCCGCCCGCCCATGGTGGCGTAGTTCACCCCGAAGGTCCCGCCGGTTTTGAAGGTGGGGTCAAAGCGATACTTGGTAGTTGCTTCAAGGTCCTTGGCGGCGAGCTTTTTCTGGTACTTGTCCACAAACCACTGATCCGCCACGGTGCGATCGCGAAAGTCATCGTCTATCACCGTACCGCCGTAGATCACCGAGGCGATGCCGTGTTCCCGCAGCATCTTGGAGCCGAATCCACCGCGCCCCGCCCAGGTATCCACGTGGCTCATCTGCCCGCGGTTGATAGGAACCGAGCCGATGGCACCCACGTCTGTGGCCTGCGCGGCGGGCCCCACCGCGAGGATCCGCGGGTCCGTCTCGTAACGGTTGCCGAATTGCTGGTAGGTGGTATCCATCAGGGAGTAGATGCCCCCGCGGCCGCCGTTCCAGATCGGTCCCAGCTCAATGGGCTGGAGCTCTACCTGCACCTCTTCACCGTGGACACGGTTCAGGTAGAGGATGGACGGCGAGGGTGCCCGGCCGATGATCGCCACCATGTCGATCCCCAGGTTGTCGAAGACCAGACCGGCGCCCCCCATGGACGAGACGTAGAAGGCGCCCCATGAGGTTGAGAAGCCGTTGATGAACAGGCGGTTGGAACCGGGAAAGATGGATCCCGCCAGAAGCCCCGCGCCGATGTTCAGACTGTTGTGCCGCCCGGCGAGGTGCAGACCGAGATCCACGGGACCGAAGAAATCGCCCAGGCGATACCGCTTGACCTTGTAGAAGCTTGTTGCCGCGTCGACAACGAGTACTTTGAGATAGTGATCCATGGGGGTACTATAGATAATTATTTAACGAATGTACAGCCCAAAAGGGTGTGGGGGGCCCCTGCCCGACAGGCAGTCAGTCAGTCGCCTCTTCCAAAGAGCACCCCCGCAGTATCCACCGGCGAGCGGATGGTGGTGCCTCCCAGGGATGCTCCGAAGAGCGCGCCGAAGTGGCGCACATCTCCGGTCATGAGGATGTCGCACCCGGCCCCCATAGAGGTGGCAAGCACAGGTATGTCCTTTTCCGGCAATCCTGGATCCCGGATAGACGGGGGCAGCGTGTGCCAGGTGGGTACGATCTCCACAGCAGTAATGATTTGGTGCAGAACTCCCAGGGACTCACTTCGATGGACGGAGATGTTTCGCAGTGCCTCTTCGATGACGTAGCGATCCGCTACCACCACATGCGCTGCATTCCGGATATCGCGAATCAGGCGGCGTATCGCGCCGTCTGAGAAGGCGGCGGAAAAAAGGATGTTGGCATCAAGGAATACGCGCATTGCTCAGGTGGACGATGAGCCATACCACGTATCCAACTCGTTCTCCGCCGCAGCAAACTCCTGCAGCCGATCAACAGAGTAGACCTCCACCGGCAGAGCCACCGCTGGGCGCAGCAGAATGCCTTCATCGGTGGATTCTGCGATCACGAGCGAATCCGCACCGATGCCCATCTTTTTCCGCAGTTTCGCCGGAAGGGTGATGGTACCTCTGTCTGTCACCGCCAGGGTAAACTTCATCAATTCAGTATAGCAGTATTTCTGTATTTCTGCAGTTTCTTTCCGTACAAATCCCGAAAAACGGCC
>SKHA01000200.1 GCA_007117185.1 Spirochaeta sp.
CGCTTCGTCGCTGCCGGTACCAGATCGTACTGTCTGGTGAGGCTGTGCAGGAACGGTTCGAAATCGATGACGTTCACATCAGCGAGCCCCCTGATGCGGTTGTGCATCCGCCGCAGAACCCTGCTGCGCAGGCGGATACGTTTGTCGTACAGCAGGGTGTGTTCTGTCTCCAGTCCAAGAACGGTTCGCTCGAAGTAGCCCCGGTTTCGCAGGGTTCTGATGTCCTGAGGCAGCCGTGGTTCCGGGACAAACGCCGTTCTCACGGCAACCCGGGCCATTGTGCGGTTCTGGCCCCGTGCTTCCAGGACGCGGTCCGGAAAGAAGCGGCCCAGACGACGGTAGAGCCACACCCGGGAGGTGTCTTTAATTCGATCCTTGACCATGTACCCCGCCACAAGGAGGAAGAACAGCGAGGTGGTGGCGCCGCCGTAGCGGCTCTCGCCGTAGAACGCAATGGTGGTGGCTACCGCCATCGCCAGCCCCGCAGCCACGGCGTAGAGGATGTGCTCGGCCTGTTTGCGCAGGTTCTTTCGGCGGATGTCGAAGTGCAGTGCTTCAGAGGAGTAGCGCTTCAGCATCACCTTGCGATAGACGTATTCCTCCGCCTGCTGTGGAGTGGACACATCGGAGTGGATTGTCCGGTACCCGGCTCTTCGGCGGTAGGTCTCTTCGTTGCGGATGATCTCTCCCAGTCGGGTGGTGAAGCTTTCGCTGGGACGGCCACGCTCGTCCTGCAGGTAGAGGACGAAGAACTGCTCCACCGAAAGGGAAAGGAACTCGTCAACAAGGGCAAGTTCCGCCAGGGCCGGGGACTCCTGGTGGTGCAGACGGAGTTCTGCGATGAGGTCATGAAAGCGCCGCAGCACTCGCAACAGCAGCTCGAGTCTCTCCTTGTCCACTACTCGTACCGCTGACGCCTGAAAGTCGTCGTCAGCATCCTCCGATTCCTCGGTTACGAAGATCGTGTCTCGCAGGGTTGTCCGAAAGACCGTTCCCAGCAGGCGGCCCTCGTACTGCAGACGGTGCATATCCGGGGGGTCGCCGGTGCGCCTGCAGTCTTCCAGCTCCCGCTCTATCCGCGCCAGAGGCGAGACGGCGGAGTCACGTTTCAGCAACTCCCGCAGACCGATGCGTGGGGTCTGAAAGCGCAGGTACTGGGTGATCTGATCGTGAAACGCAGCTGGGTCAAACCGATCCGGGTTTATGGCGAATGGTCGCGGGAAGAAGAGATACACCCGCAGGCGAAAGTCGTTGGTGCGCCGCTCCTTCCATTTTCTGCCGAGAACATATCGCGCCTTGATCTGCAGGGAGTAGCGATCTTTCTGTTTCAGTACAACCGAGTCCATTACCGACAGGGTATCTCCAGGGTGATTCTTGTTCCACTGGTCTGGCCGACCGTCTCCATCGCGATTGTTCCGCGCATCTGGTCGGTCAGCGCCCGGACCAGGGTCACTCCGGTGCTGGTCGCCGCGGCGGGGTCAAAATCCGGTGGCAGACCCCGGCCGTTGTCCTCTACGATAAGTATCAGCGGCGACGTCGGTGACCCTTCGCGGTTACGCAGTGAGACCCATAGAACCGGTGGTACCGGCGGTTCAGGGGTGCCCCGCCAGGCGTGCTTCAGGGTGTTGGTTATGACCTCCGTCAGCAGGAGGCCAAAGGGCACCGCCTGGTCAAGCTGAAGCCGGGCGTTTTCCAGATCCAGCTCTACCCGCGGGTGCGTTCCGGCGGAGCTGTAGGCCTGTACCAGGTGCATGATCATCTCCCTGGCGTAGTCCGCCACGTTGAGGGCGGCAAAGTCTCCGGAGCGGTACAGTTGCTCGTGGATCTGGGCCATCGCCACCACCCGGTCCTGCACTTCAAGAAGGGGGGTAGTATCGATGCTGGAGTTGTGCGCGGTCAGGTTTATCAGGCTGGCGACGATCTGCAGGTTGTTCTTTACCCGATGGTGGATCTCCTTCAGGAGAACCTCCTTTTCCTGGAGGGATCGGGCCAGGGAGACCCGGGCCTGCTCGGCCGCGGTCACGTCCCGGCTGATCACCAGGATGGACTGGACCACCCCGCTATCGTCTGTCTCCGGCAGCAGCCGGGACTCCAGGGTCACCTTCCGGCCTTCGGGCGTGGTGAGGCTATAGGTGATTGTTGCACTCTCGCCGCTGCCCAGGACTATCCGGGTGGCGGTATTCCAGCGGGGGAGCACATCCGGCGGAATCGGCAGCTCTCCGGAGATTCCGGTGATCCGTTCCAGCGCGGGGTTGACGAAGCGGTACTGCAACTGCCGGTCAAGGCGGACGATGATGTCCGGCGAGTTCCGGGTGATCGATTCCAGCTCCCATTGAATCGCCTTGCGCCGACGCCGCGATGCCAGGAGGGCGCCGATCAGCACCGCCTCCAGCAGGATGAACCCGAGGAGCGCCGCCAGCACCCACCAGTATTGCTGCAGCGGTGAACGATCCCGTCCGATGATCAGGGCCCTTCGGGGAACGTTACCGGTGGGGATCCCATGGCGCCGGAGTACCCGATAGTCCAGCATGGTGATGTTGGGGCTTTCCATCACCAGGGGAATGTCCCCGGGATTTTTGCCTTCCAGAATCTGGACCACCATGTTGGCGGCGGTGCGCCCCTGAACATCACCTGAAACAACCACCCCTCCCAGCGCTCCGGTATGGGCAAAGAAGTCCCAGAGGGTATACACCGGTGCGGCGGCAGCTGCGGAGATTTGCGACAGGGACTCCATCGCCGTGAGTCGTTCTCCGTCAGGGGCAATGAAGTAGGAGAGATACAGTATCGCATCGGTGGGATGCACCTCCTCCCGGAGTATCTGGTAGAGGCTGGCCGCAGGAAGATCATATAGTTCGCGGAAGGTGACCCGATCCTCGAATGCTCCTCGGATTCCATCGAAGATTTCCTTGTTGATCTCCCCGGTGAAGGAACGGTCAGAGATCACGAACACCCGGTCCGTCTCCGGGCGCAGCTGCAGGGCCAGTTCAAGAGTTCCCGGGATGTCGATCGCTTCGTTCACGCCGGTGTAGCCAGCGCGTACCGGAATGCGTTGGGGGTCAAGGTTATTGATGCCGTTGAATACCACCGGAGTTCCCGGAAAGATCTCATCCCGAAATCGCAGCAGAAACGCCAGAGCGGGGTCATCGGTGGCGATGATCGCGTCGAAGCGGATCCCCGTGTCCAGGTAACGATCCTGGTAGACCTCCGCCAACAGCTCAAAGGTACGCTCGGTGAGGTTGCGCTGGGTGTCCATGTACTCGACGTACAACTCCAC
>SKHA01000279.1 GCA_007117185.1 Spirochaeta sp.
TGCGGCGACCTGCACCGTCAGCACCCCTCGGAGAACTTCGATTATCTGGCGCTGGTGCTGTATCGCAAAGCCCGCTACTACTACAGCAGGGCGATCCTGGGTGAACAGGACGGGTCGCAACCCCTATCGGGGGCCCGGAGCCTCGGCCCGGATATCGACAAGAACTACGGCTACGATGGAGCGCTGTATATGTCGGGGCTGCTGGAGTACCGCTATGGCCCGCGGTCAGACTCTGAACTGCGCCGCAAAGCGCTGGAGAACGCCAAACGGACGGTGGCGCGCATCTTCGGAATGGGTAAAGCCAGCAAGAACAAGCCCGCCGCAATTCTTGATAACGCCCGGGCGGTGTACGATGGGATAGCCAAAGAGCTTGGGCTGAGCGATGCCAACCCGGAAGAAGACGCCGCGGAGTGACCGTTCTCGTGCGCCTTGCCTACGACGGCACCGACTTTGCCGGCTATCAGATCCAGCGTGGCCAGAACGTGCGCACCGTACAGGGAGTCATTGAAAAGGCCCTGGCGTCGCTTCACGGTGCCCCGGTGGCCACGGCGTGCGCCGGACGAACCGACACGGGGGTTCACGCGCTGGGACAGTACGTTTCCTTTGACTGGGACCACCCCCGAATCCCGGAGCAGCAGTTCGCTGCGGCTCTGAACAGCCGACTGCCTCCGGATGTCCGCGCCACGAATGCGCGCTTCACCGCTGACGGCTTTCACGCCCGGTACAGCGCCTGCCAGCGTCACTACCGCTACTACCTGTATACTTCCCAGTGGGACCTGCCGCATCGTCGACGGTACGCCTGGAGGCTGCCGGATGTGCCGGAACTGTCGCGGATGAACGCCGAAGCCGCCCAGCTTGTGGGTACCCACGATTTTTCCACCTTCGCCGCCCGTCGTCGCGGGGAAGACTCCATGACCCGAACGGTCACTGCGGCGGCGTTTTACGCCGACAACGATGAGCAAACCCTGGAGTTCCGAATCAGCGCCGACGGGTTTCTCTGGCGTATGGTCCGCTCCATCGTTGGCACGCTGGTAGGGCGAGAACGGGATCGCCGGCGAGGGCGGAAGAGCACCAGTGCCATGAGCATCACCGAGATGCTGGAGCGTCGGGACCGCAGCCTCTGTGGCACCCTTGCTCCCCCCCGGGGCCTTTTCCTGTATGATGTGGAGTACCCATGAACCAACTCGACCGGATGTATCGGATTCTGACGGACTCTCGTGACCTGCTGAGCGGCGGTTATCCCCGGAGCCATGAGCCGCTGCAGGGGCGGGTGGCCCATCTCATACAGGAACTGGACGGTGGTGAGCATGCCCGGGAGGCGTCGGTCCCGGTCCCGGTTCAGACCTCCAGCGGCGCCTCCCAGGGGACTGCCGCTGCGGCGTTTGCCGAGGAAGCGCAGATGGACGAAGACCGGCGATTTGCCCGGCTGTCCCGGGACGAGCGGAAGGAGCGGCTGAGCGCCCTGGAGGCTGCAGTCAGGAGCTGCGAACGCTGTCCCCTCTCGCTGGGCAGAACCCTGGCTGTTCCGGGGGCGGGGGTCCTGGACCCGCTGGTGATGTTTGTCGGCGAGGGGCCGGGGCGCGACGAGGATACCTCGGGGCTCCCCTTCGTGGGCGCCGCCGGACAGTATCTGGACAAGTGGATTACCGCCATCGGTCTTGAGCGGGACCGCCATGTATACATCACCAATATCGTCAAGTGTCGCCCCCCGGACAATCGCGACCCCCGTCCGGAAGAGAGCGACGCCTGCGCTCCCTACCTCTGCGACCAGATTCAGCTGGTGCGCCCGCGAATAATCATGACCCTGGGACGAATCAGCATGCGGATGCTTACCGGGACCACCAAGGGGATCACCCGCGTCCACGGGACGTTCTTCACCTGGCACGGTATACCGGTGGTTCCCACCTTTCACCCCAGCGCGGTACTGCGCAACCCCCAGTGGAAACGGCCGGTCTGGGAGGACCTCAAGGTGGTGCGGAACTGGCTTGTGGACAATACCGGCCACGCCGCTTCCCGTGGCTGACCACGCCGTCTCTGTTGCCGTTCCGGTACCCCTGGATCGGGTCTACACATACCTTCCCCCGGAGGGCCAGCCGCCGCCTGAGCTGGGGTGTCGGGTCATCGTGCCCTTTGGCAGACGCACCGTAACCGGGGTGGTGGTGGGCGCTGCGGCGGGAGAGACCCCGGCGACGGTTGAGCTGAAGCGCATTTCCCGGGTGCTGGATACGATCCCCCTCTTCGACGAGTCCTGGCTGGAGATGGCCCGGTGGGTTTCCCGGATGTACCTGGCCACCCTGGGTGAGACCCTGGCGGCGATGCTTCCAGGAGCCCGACAACCCAGGGAGTTGCCTCCCCTCGGGGGGGACGAGCCGGGGGCGCCTCTGGAAGCACTGAAGCTTTCCGCCGAACAGGACGAGGCGATCCGTCAGGTCAGCGCGGAGGTCGCCCCGGGCAGCGAGGGGTGGCATTACCTGTACGGCATCACCGGCAGCGGTAAGACCGAGGTATTCCTGCAGGCGGCAACGGAGGTGCTCCGGCGGGAACGGAGCGTCCTCTACCTGGTCCCGGAAATCGCCCTGACCCACCAGCTCTTTGAACAGATCTCCCGGCGCTTCGGTACCATTGCGGCGATGCTCCACTCCGGCCTTACGGCGTCGCAGCGCCTCGGCGAGTGGCACCGCATCCGCTCTGGCGAGGCCCGGCTGGTGATCGGCGCCCGCAGCGCCGTGTTCGCCCCGCTGCAGCGGCTGGGGCTGGTTGTGATCGACGAGGAGCACGAGAGCTCCTATAAGTCCGGTAACACCCCCCGGTACCACGCCCGGCAGGTGGGGCTGCATCGCGCGGTGGTAGCCGGGGCCGCCTGCGTCATGGGGTCGGCTACCCCTTCGGCGGAAGCGTGGCACCTGATGGGGGAGGGGCGGCTGAAACGCCTGGATCTGACCCGCCGTCTCTCCGGTGGGGCGCTGCCGGATATTCGAGTTCTTGATGTCCGCGGCAGCAGTCGCCTCATCTCCCCGCAACTGGAGAAGGTACTTCGGGAAACGAAGGATCTCGGCGCACAGAGTATCCTCTTCCTCAATCGACGCGGGTTTGCCGGGGCGTTTCACTGTCGCAGCTGCGGATATCACTTCGACTGTCCCCGCTGTTCCGTGCCCCTGACGTGGCACAAGCAGGACCAGCGGATGGTCTGTCACTACTGCGGTTACCAGGCGCAACCGGTACACATCTGCCCGCAGTGCAGCTCCCTGGACGTGGGGTACCGCAGCTTCGGTACCGAACGGGTAGAGGAGGAGGTGGCCCGATTCCTCCCGGAACTGCGTATCGCCCGGCTGGATACCGATTCCACCCGCCGCAAGGGCGCCCTCTCCACCATCCTGGACCGTTTCGCCCGGGGTGAGATCGATGTGCTGTTGGGGACGCAGATGGTGGCCAAGGGGTTGAACTTTCCCGGGGTGCGCACCGTGGGGATCGTCATGGCCGATACCGGGTTGAGCCTCCCGGATTTCCGCGCCGCCGAACGGACCTTCAGCCTCATCGTGCAGGTCGCCGGGAGAGCCGGACGGTTTCGCAGCGACGGAACGGTACTGATTCAGACCCTCCGTCCGGAACACCCTGCAATCCGTCGCGCCGCGGCGATGGAGCTGGACGGGTTTTATCAGGATGAACTTGCAACTCGCCGGGAGCTTCTCTTCCCACCCTACGCCAGGCTCCTTCGCATTCTTGTGCGTGGCCCCCACCGCCAGGAGACCCGGGCCCACGCGGAGCGCCTGGCCGGGCTGGCACGACACCAGGCGCCGCGGCACGGCCACAGCGGGGAGATCGTCGTCCTCGGCCCCGCCCCGGCGGCGCTGGAGCGGATCCAGCGAAACTGGCGTTTCCAGATCATCCTGCGGTGCACCGCAGCGGCGCCGATGGCTGCCCTGCCCCGGGGGATTGTGGCCGCCTCGCCCCCTTCCCGGGGCATCTATGTGGAGGTTGATGTAGACCCGGTCAACCTGTTGTAGGTACACTCCCGGGGTGATTTCTCTTGTGTATCATCCTGATGAACGGTTGCTGCAGCGAGCTGTGGAGGTCCCCCGGATCAACGAGGAGACAGCTGATCTGGCGCAGCAGATGGTTGAACTGATGCGCCTGGAGCGGGGTATCGGTCTTGCCGGTCCGCAGATCGGCCGGATGGAGCGAATATTCGTGGTTCAGGTGGGCGAGGACGACCCCCGGGTCTTTATCAACCCCCGGATCGTCGCGGTCTCTCCGGAAGAGGGCCCCTACGAGGAGGGGTGTCTCAGTATTCCCGGGGTGTACGCCGACGTCACCAGACCTCTGGCGATCACCGTGGAGGGATGGGACGCAGCGGGGAGCCCTCTCCGGATTGACGCGGAAGGACTGCTGGCCAGGGTGATCCAGCATGAGTACGATCATCTGGAAGGGGTGCTCTTCTTCGATCACCTGAGCACCCGCAAGCGGGAGCGCCTGCTGCGGTCGTACAAACCGCCGGAACTGGGATGACCATGCGCATTCTCTTCGCCGGAACGCCGGAAATTGCCCTCTTTTCCCTGGATGCGCTGGAGCAGGCAGGACGCCTTCCGGTGGCGGTGCTGACCAACACTGACGCCCCTCAGGGACGAAAGCGGACCCTGGTGGCCCCTCCGGTGAAGCAGTGGGCTGCCGCCCGGAACATACCGGTGCTGCAGCCGGAACGACTGGACACCTCGGCCCGGCAGGCGGTGAGGGCCCTGCAACCGGAGATCCTGGTAACGGTGGCGTACGGGCGGATCTTCGGTCCGCGATTTCTGGACCTCTTTTCCTCAGGGGGGATCAACCTGCACCCCTCTCTTCTGCCGCGCCACCGCGGGCCCAGCCCCATCCAGGCGGCGATCCTCGCCGGAGACGCCCGAACTGGCGTGAGTGTGCAGCGCCTGGCCCTGGAGATGGATGCCGGAGACGTTCTCGCCTCCCGGGAGGTGGCCCTCACCGGGACGGAGACCGCCCGGGAGCTTCACGATGCTCTGGGGGCTCTGGGGGCAACACTGCTGGTCCGGGTGGTCCAGGAGATCGAAGAGGGCAGAGAGCACGGAACCCCCCAGCGAGCCGACGGGGTGACCCACTGCTCCTTGATAACCAGGGATGACGGCGCCCTTGACTGGAGTGAGAGCGCGGTGCAGATTGACCGGATGGTCCGGGCCCTTACCCCCTGGCCGGGTGTTCGCTGTCGCTGGAACGGTACGGAGCTGCACCTTACCCGGACATCGCTGCTGCCGGCGACGATGGACGATACCCCCGGCGTTCCCGCTACTCCGGGGACCGTGACCGGTGTAGACAGAACGCGGGGAATTCTGATACAAACAGGTTCCGGCATCATCTGTGTTTCCCGACTGAAGCTGCAGGCTCGCCGGGAGATGGACTTTTTATCATTCCTTAACGGGAATTCCACCATCATTGGTAGCGTTTTGGAACAGGCGTAAATCATGAACATTTTTTCTTTTCTCAAAAAACGGACTCCCAGGACGGAGCTGCCTCCGGAGCGAAAGCTCTTCCGTTTCACCCTCTGGGCATTCTTCGGGATGTTCGCGCTGCTCTCTCTCTCGGCTCTGGTGGCGTTTCTCCTCTCCCTGCGCGGGCCCGAGGAAACGGTGGTACCGGATCTGACCAGGCGGGAACTGGTTGATGCGCTGGTGCAGCTGCAGGAACGGGGGCTGTACCCGATGGTGCAGCTCAGGTACTACTCGGATCCCACCCTGAAGGGTCAGGTGGTCACCCAGAATCCCGCCCCGGGATCGGTTGTCCGGGTAGGCCGGCGGATCAACCTCAACGTGAGTCAGGGTTCCATCATCGAGGACGTGGAGGACTACCGCGGGATGTCCCTGCAGGAGGTTCAGGCGGAGGTTCAGGCGCTGGGGTCGGGGAGTACCCGAATCCTCTTCATGGGAACCGTTTCCAACGTCTTTGACGATGCTCCCCCGGGGACGGTGATTGCCCAGAATCCACCGGCGGGGACGCGCCTGTCCGGGTCTACTGCACTGGACCTGGTGGTCAGCCGAGGACCGGACATTGAGACGATCTCCCTGCCCACCTACCTGGGTCTGGACTGGGAAGAGGCGGTACAGGTGCTTTCCCGGGACAACGTCCCCTTCGTCTTTCGTCTTGAAGCTGACCGGACCCCCGGTCGATCCGGTGTGGTGGTGGGACAAAGCCCCGACGCCGGGCAGGAAGTGAACGTGGGAACACCGGTGCAGCTGGTCGTCCGAGAGGAGCTGAACCCTCCCGGGGGATACCGCTTCGGCATCTTTGACCGCACCCTGCCCACCTACTCCGTCTCGGTGGAGCTCAGCGCCGTTGCGGTGAATCCCGACGGCGAAACCTCGACTCTGTTTTCGATGAATCATCCCGGTGGGCGCGTCGCGTTCCCCTACGAGCTGGAAACGGGATCGATGATCATCCTGTATCGTTTTGATACCGAGGTGATTCGCTACCCCGTGCTTGAACAGCTGCCGCAGAACGCGGACCAGTAAAGAGGAGGATCGCGTGTACAAACCGGTTGACCCCAAGGTCGATTTTCCGGCCATGGAAGAGGCTCTGCTCCAGTTTTGGGAGACCAGGGAGATCTTTGAGAAAACTCTCACCCAGCGGGAAGACGCGGAGCAGTTTGTCTTCTACGACGGCCCGCCCTTTGCCACCGGGCTACCCCATTTCGGCCACTTCGTGCCGGGTACCATCAAGGACATCATCCCCCGTTACCAGTCGATGCTGGGCAAACGGGTAGAGCGCCGCTTCGGGTGGGACTGTCACGGTCTGCCGGTGGAGTACGAGATGGAGAAGGAGCTGGGTATCTCCGGCGCCGCCCAGATCCAGGAGTACGGGGTGGGGCGTTTCAACGAGGCGTGCCGGGGGATCGTTCTGCGGTATACCGCGGAATGGCGGCGCATCGTCACCCGAATGGGTCGCTGGGTAGATTTCGATAACGACTACAAGACGATGGACCCGGACTACATGGAGACGATCTGGTGGGTCTTCAAACGGTTGTGGGAGAAGGGGCTCGTCTACCAGGGGCACTACATTCTGCCCTACAGCCCCGCTCTGGCCACGCCCCTTTCCAACTTCGAGGTTAACCTCGGAGGATACCAGGACGTGGACGACCCGGCGATAACGGTCCGCTTTCGCCTGAATGAAAGGGAGAACACCTTTATCCTGGCGTGGACAACCACCCCCTGGACCCTGCCGAGCAACCTCGCCCTGGCGGTGGGCGGGGAGATTCCCTACGTGGAGATTCAGGATGGGGATAACCGCTACATTCTCGCCGAGGCGCGTCTGGGCTCGTATTTCCGCGACGGGGACGACTACACCGTTCTGCGGACCTTTCCCGGATCGGAACTCAAAGGGCTCACCTACCGGCCGTTGTTCCCCTATTTCAAGGAGCTGGCCGGGGACGGCGCGTTCGCCGTCCACATCGGTGAGTTTGTCACCACCGAAGAGGGAACAGGGATCGTTCACATCGCTCCCGGCTTCGGCGAAGACGACTACAACCTCCTGAAGGACAGCGGTCTGCCCGTTGTCTGCCCCATCGATCCTGAGGCCCGGTTTACTGCGGAAGTTCCTGATTTTGAGGGGCTCCAGGTGAAAGACGCGGATCGACCCATCATTGCTCACCTCAAGGAACAGGGAGATCTGGTGAAGCGGGAGACGTATCGCCACTCCTACCCGTTCTGCTACCGCACCAAGACGCCACTCATCTACCGCGCTGTCAGCTCCTGGTTTGTGGATATCGACAAGGTGAAAGCGAGCATGCTCAACGCGAACGCGCTCGTCCGGTGGGTGCCGGGTCACCTTCAGCAGGGGCGCTTCGGCAAATGGCTTGAAGGTGCCCGTGACTGGGCAATCAGCCGCAACCGCTACTGGGGCAATCCCATTCCGGTGTGGGTCTGCGACGGCAGCGACCACACCGAGGTGATCGGTTCCCGGGAGGAACTGTTCGAGAAGAGTGGCGTCATGGTGGATGACCTGCACAAGCACTTCGTCGACCAGATCACCTGGCCCAGCCCTGACGGCAAGGGTACCATGCGTCGTGTTCCCGAGGTGCTGGACTGCTGGTTTGAATCGGGTGCGATGCCCTACGCCCAGAGCCACTACCCCTTCGAAAACAAAGAATCCTTCGAGGCCAACTTCCCCGCTGATTTCATCTGCGAGGGGCTGGATCAGACCCGGGGGTGGTTCTACACCCTGAC
Organism: Spirochaeta sp.; assembly: GCA_007117185.1. Taxonomy (GTDB): domain Bacteria; phylum Spirochaetota; class Spirochaetia; order DSM-27196; family Alkalispirochaetaceae; genus Alkalispirochaeta. The sequence goes on from SKHA01000279.1 coordinate 8,220, forward strand.
GGTGCTGGCGGCGGCGCTCTTTGACTCGCCAGCGTTCGAGAACGTAGTGGTAAACGGGCTGGTCCTCGCTGCGGACGGCAAGAAGATGTCCAAGAGCGAACGGAACTACACCGACCCGCAGGAGATCATCAACCAGTTCGGGGCGGATGCGCTGCGCCTCTTTCTGATCAACTCCGCGGTGGTCAGGGGAGAGGACCTCAAATACAGCGACGACGGAGTGCGGGACGTTCTCAAGTCGGTGATCATTCCCTACTGGAACGCCTACAGCTTCTACGTGACCTACGCCAATATCGACGGCGTCGAGCCATCCGGGGCTCCAGAGGCTCCGGACAACCCCCTGGACCGCTGGGTCCTCTCCGAGGCGGAACGGCTGGTGGAGGATGTGAGGAACCATCTGGACGGCTACGAGCTTCAGCGGGCCATTGAACCAATTGTTGCGTTCATCGATTCACTGAACAACTGGTACATCCGCCGCTCCCGGCGGCGGTTCTGGCGCAGCGAGAACGACAGGGACAAGGAACAGGCTTACGGGACGCTCTACCAGGTGCTGAAGACCCTCTCCCTGGTTGCTGCTCCCATCATTCCCTTCATCACCGAAGAGATCTACCAGAATTTGCGCGCTGACGGCGATCCCGAGTCGATTCACCTGTGCGACTACCCTGAACCTCAGGAACGCCGCCGGGATCGCGAGCTGGAACGTAAGATGGCGATTACCCGGGACGCGGTGCGTCTTGGCCGGTCCATCAGGACGATGCACAACCTCAAGATCCGGCAGCCCCTGGCAGCGCTGCATCTGGTGACCAGAGACCTGGAGGCGAAGCGTATTCTTCGGGAGATGGAAGATATCATTCGTGAAGAGATCAACGTGAAAGATGTGGTCTTCCGGGAGAACGAGGAAGAGCTGGTGGAGTATACCGCCAAGGCAAACTTTCGCGAGCTCGGCCCACGGCTTGGCCCGCGGATGCGCGCCGCTGCGGCGGTGATAGAGCAGCTGGAAGGGCGGGAGATCCAGCAGCTCATGGAAGGCAGCACCCTCAGCATCGACCTGGACGGGGAGAGCGTAGAAATAACCATCGAGAGTGTCCTGGTTCAGCGACAGGAGAAAGAGAACCTGAAGGTTCTCAACGAGGGGTCCCTCACCGTTGCGCTGGATCCGGAGCTGACCCGGGAACTGCGCCGGGAAGGGATCGTTCGTGACCTCATCAGGACCGTTCAGAATATTCGCAAGGAGCGGGGGCTGGCGGTCACCGATCGGATCGCCCTCTCTGTCAGCGGCGATGAAGAGATGGTGTCCGCGGTAGGGGATTTCGAGGAATACCTCACCGGCGAGACCCTGGCACAGCAACTGATCACCTCGCTGGCCGATGCCGATGCCGACGCTGGCGACGACAATGACACCGGAACCCGGGTGGACCTGAATGGTGTCCGTGGTGTGGTGAGCATTGAAAAGATGTAGCCTCCCGACGCTGGGTGTGGCGTTACTGCTGGCGGGGTGTGCGACCCTGCCGGAGGTCGATCCGGCCCGCTCGGTGGCCCCGGAGCTCTCACCGGCGCAGCAGTCCTTCCTGATGGTCCTGGAAGAAACTGACCCGGTATTCTCCCGGGATACTCCGCCGGAGTTTCTGCTGTTGACCAACCTGGCTGGTCTTGACCAGGAGGCGATAGCGGTGGCGGAGTCGCTGCTTCCAGATCCGCGGCTGTTCCGACGGATCGAGCAGATCATCCTGGTGAGCACCCGGAACGAACCGGTGCGGATCTGGCTGAGCGGCCGCTTTCCCCGCTTCTGGACGGGGTTGGCCCTGCGCCGACAGGGGTGGGAGCGCCAGGGGGGGCACCTCTGGAGTGATTCTCTGGGACAGAGTATCGCCTTGCTGAGTTCAGAGTTGATCCGGCTGGATCTCCCGGGGTTCGCCCTGCCGGAGCCCCGCAGCGAAGCGACCCGGTCGCTGGAGGAGGTGCTCTACGGTGCGTCCAGGCCGGACGGGACGGTGGTGTACCAGGCGTACCCGCCGCTGCCTCGGGAGCTGGCCGCTCTTGCCGGGACGGGGCTTGCTCCGATTGACGTCCTGACCCAGCTTGACCGAAGTGAACTGGCCGTAACGGTCCGCTTTTTCGGCGAGCGTGAAGCCCGGGTTGCTCTGGTAACGCTGCGCCTGGCGTCGCGAACCATTCTGGAGCGGCTGGACATGGAAGCGCTGCCCTCATTTGCGCTGGTACGGGAGGGGGTGCTTGTTCAGGTGGAGGGGGTAGCGGTCTCAGCGGAGCAGCTGCTGCGGCTGATCGCGTCGGTCTCCGCTGCGGCAGAGGGAGAGGAGACGGGCAGGTGATGACAATAGTAATCGACTACGAAGCGGGGAATCTCCGCAGCGTTGAGACGGCTCTGCGGTTTCTCCAGACGGACTTTGCGGTCACCGCAGATCCGACGGTGGTTGCCGCGGCGGACCGGGTGATTCTGCCGGGGGTGGGGGACGCCGGGGCGGCGATGACGACGCTGCGCGAGCGGGGCATGCCTGAGGCACTGGGGACGGCGCTTTCCCGGGGAGTCCCCGTATTGGGGATCTGCCTGGGTTCACAGATCATCCTGGACCGCTCTGAAGAGGCTGAAGACAGCTGCCTGGGGTTCATCCCCGGTGAAGCGGTGCGATTTCAATGCGACCTCAAAGTTCCGCATATGGGGTGGAATACCATCCAGGTGGAGCGGGATCATCCCCTCTTTCAGGGGCTTCAGCAGGGAAGCTCATTCTATTTCGTCCACTCCTATTATCCGCGGCCTGCACAGCCGCTGCATTGCCTGGGGACGTGCGAGTACGGCCAGACCTTTGCCGCGGTGGTTGGACGGGACAACCTGGTAGCGACGCAGTTTCACCCGGAAAAGAGCGGCGAAGCGGGACTGCGGATGCTGCGGGCTTTTCTCGACTGGAGGCCATGATGTATCAGAAACGAATAATCGTCTGCCTGGACGTTCGGGACGGTCAGGTTACCAAAGGGATCCGCTTCAAGGGTAACGTGGACATCGGCGACCCGGTGGAGCTGGCGCGTCGGTACTACGAGACCGGCGTGGACGAGCTGGTATTCTACGACATTACCGCCAGCGCCGAGGGGCGGGGGGTGATGCTTTCGGTGGTTGAGGCGGTGGCAGAGCAGATCTTCATCCCCTTCTCCGTTGGCGGGGGAATCTCCACCGTCCAACAGATGCGGGACGTGCTCCTGGCGGGGGCGGAGAAGATCAGCCTCAACAGCCAGGCGGTACGGAATCCCGAAATCATCGCCGATGGGGCGGCGCGGTTTGGCCGGCAATGCATCGTTCTGGGAATGGATGCGCTGGCGGACCCGGTGATGCCCAGCGGGTACCGGGTGGTCATCAACGGGGGCCGCACTCCAACGGACCGGGACGCCCTGGCCTGGGCGATAGAGGCGGTGGAGCGTGGAGCCGGAGAGATCGTCCTCAACAGCATCGATGCCGATGGAACCCGCGACGGCTACGAGTGCCGCCTGACCCGGATGATCTCCGAAGCGGTCTCGGTGCCGGTGGTCGCATCCGGCGGTGCAGGCACCCCGGATCACCTGGAGCAGGTCTTCCAGGAGGGCCGGGCGGACGCCGCTCTGGTGGCCAGTATGGTTCACTACGGTGACTACACGGTACCGCAGATCAAGGACCACCTGTCTCGCTGCGGCATTCCAGTGCGGCTTCAGTATCGTTGATCGGTCCCTGGGGATACCCTGGCCCCCGGCGGCAGCGCTTGCCTGATGCCGCCTGGTTGGCTATATTCTCACCACTCGGAGGAACCATACATGCCAACA
>SKHA01000070.1 GCA_007117185.1 Spirochaeta sp.
CCAGGAGGCCAGGAGCCGAAACGCTTCAAGCAGGGAAGCACGGTTCATGCACAGGTTGTATCATCAATCGCCGGGAGGGAGAAAGGGCTCAGACCCGCGCGGCAATTTCCGCAACCGTTCGCCAGGAACGCACGGCGACGCCGTGGCGCGTCGAGTCGCCTTCTCCACCGAAGAACAGCACCGGTTCTACCCCGGTACATCCGTTATCCAGAGCGCACCAGCGGCGAAGCCCCGCGAAGTGATCCGCCGCGACGGTTGCCCCGGACTTTATCTCCATGGGTTGCAGTGAGTCCCCGTGTTCGGCGATCACGTCGACCTCAAGGCCCGCGCGGTCCCGCCAGAAATAGAGGTTCGACGGTACGCCGCGGTTCGTGTGACCTTTGAGTAACTCAGCGATAATCCAGTTCTCGAAAATCTGCCCCCGCATGGCGTGGACTCCAAGGCGGCGCTCGTCTTCGATTCCCATCAGTGATGCAACGACCCCGGTGTCATAAAAGTACAGTTTGGGTGCCTTGATCAGTCGTTTGTTGAAGTTGCGATGGTGGGGCTGCAGCAGAAAGAGAATGTAACTCGCCTCGAGGACGGAGATCCATGCCCGAGCGGTGTTGTGGTTTATGCCGCAATCCGCTGCCAGGGCCGAGAGGTTGAGTACCTGCCCCACCCGGGCGGCGCACATTCGCAGAAACAGCTGAAACGTATGCAGATTCCGCACCTGAATGAGCTGATGCAGATCCCGCTCAAGATAGGTGGCGATATACCGTGGATACCAGTCCCGCGGGGGTACCGGGCGATCGTAGAGGGGCGGAAAACCTCCTGTGAACAGACAAGATAACATCGACTCCGGCGCCTGCTTCGCGTCCTTGAGCTCACCGAACGAGAATGGCAAAAGGGTGACAAGCCCGACCCGACCGGCAAGAGACTGGGTAATACCGGCGCGAAGTCCGAACTGTTGCGAACCGGTGAGGACGAAGAGTCCCATGCGCTGATCCAGATCTACTCTGCCCTGGAGGTACGAGAAAAATTCTGGTGCCCGCTGTGCCTCATCGAGGACAGCACCGTCAGGAAACTGCCCCAGAAATCCCCGTGGATCCTCCAGGGCATACCGGCGCGTATCCGGGTCTTCCAGGGAGACATAGGGTTTCTCCGGAAAGCTCGACCGGGTCTGCGTGGTTTCGGCGGATTGTCAATTCAATTCGCAATCAGCAAAAAATCAGAACACAAGACCTCTTGACATACACCGGCCTATCCGGTGAAAGTTGGGGCTTATGACAGCAATTGTCCGTTAGGCGCTTCTGTTCCGGCGACGCGTAGCGTCCCGCGCAGCTTGCCCTCGCACTACAATCAACGATTCGGTCAGCCGGATCAGCAAGCTCACGAACAGACGCGTCACGCCACACGCGAGAGATCATTCTGATTTCGAGGTGAGGCCATGTCACGCCATCCCGTTACCATTCACACATCTCACGAGACGTTCATTTGCATCTGTTGCGGCCGAACGGTTGCTCCGCCGGAGTACGGAACACACAACCGCAACCACTGCCCGCATTGTCTCGGCAGCCGCCACGTCGACCTTCGTCCCGGAGACCGTCGATCCGGGTGTCGGGCGGCCATGGACGCAATCGGCGTCTACGTACAGCCGAGCGGCGAATGGAGCGTCATTCATCGCTGCCGGAGCTGCGGCACACTCAAACTCAACCGGATAGGCCCGGACGACTGCGAACGCGCCTTGCTCGCTTTGGCCGCGCGTCCGCTGACGCGACTGCCCTTCCCGCTGGAAGTGCTGACCGCCGGAGAGCCTCACCATGGGTGACCTGCAAAACCAGGAAGTGAAGCGGTGGGGGTGGACCCTCTGGGAACAGCGGCATTGGGAGACGATGCCGGACGGGTGCGTTCCCGCCCGGGTAGTCGCCCGGTTTCCCTCGTCCTGGCGAACGGTGGTCCCGACGGATGGCGCCGAGGAGCTGGTGGAGCTCACCGGTGCGTTTCAGTATCGCGCGACAGCCATGGAGGAGTACCCCGTGGTGGGCGATTGGGTTGCCCTTTCGCCGGACCGGCGTCTCATCCAGTTGGTCCTGCCGCGACGGACGCACCTCAGTCGCCAGGAAGCTGGTCGCGCCGTTCGTGGACAGGTGCTGGCGGCGAACATCGATATCGCCCTGCTCGTCTTCGGGCTGGACGGCGGGCGCAACTTCTCGGCGGGGCTCCTGGAGCGATTTCTCACCGTCGCCACGGCGGGGGGTGTAACGCCGGTGGTAGTTCTCAACAAGGCCGACTGTGCATCACCGGAGTACATCGAGGGGGTACGCCACGAGGTGGCCTCGATTCACGGTACCGTCCCGGTTGTGGTCACCTCCACCCGCAGCGGATCAGGCCTCGATATCCTGCAGAGTCTGATTCCCGCGGGAGTCACGGCGTGCTGCCTGGGCCGATCCGGGGTGGGCAAATCGAGTATTTCCAACAGCCTTCTGGGCACGGAGACGCTGCGTACCGCCGAGGTGAGTCGCATTCAGAATCGGGGACGCCACACCACCTCAAGCTCCCAGCTGCTGCAGCTCCGGGAGGGCATGCTGATCGACACTCCTGGGCTGCGGGAACTCCAGCTCTGGGGGTCGGAGGACTCCCTCACCGGAGGCTTCGGCGAGATCGAAGAGCTTGCCTCGGAGTGTCGCTTTCGCGACTGCTCCCATCAGGGCGAACCGGGGTGCGCGGTGCAGGAGGCGGTTGCCCAGGGGCTCCTTCCGCAGCAGCGGCTGGAACACTACCTGGAGCAACGGGACGAACTCGCCCAGACAGCGTTGCGCTCGCAGCTGAATGCCAACAGATTCGAGAAGCAGAAATGGAAGAAGATCAAGACGGATGCCCGCCGGTTCCGCCGCTAATCGCTGTCCGGGAAGAAGAGCTGCTGGCCGTTGACCAGGTAACTGGCGATCACTGCCTGCCCCTCCGGTGAGGTGACGTGTTCAATGAGCGCCCGGGCAAGGTCCCCCTTCACGTGGGGATGCCGCGCCGGGTCGACGGCGATGATGCCGTAGGGGTTGAAGAGGACCTGGTCGCCCTCGAACACAACGACCAGATCGATCGCCCCAACGTAGGCCAGGTAGGTGCCCCGGTCTGCCAGAGTGTACGCCTGCTGGTCGTTGGCCAGGGTAATGACAGCGCCCATCCCCTGCCCCACCTCGCGGTACCATTGTGCCCGGCCCCGGGACTGGCCGCTTTCTGCCGGGGTCAACCCGGCGGAGCCCCACAACTCCAGCTCCTTCAC
>SKHA01000078.1 GCA_007117185.1 Spirochaeta sp.
AATCTGCATCCCTGGGGACAGCCACGCATGATCTCGACTACACCGTGATCTTGAATTACCGGAATTGAAGGGAGAGGAAAGCCGGCACCGTAGACCGTCCCCATATCGTCACGGGTAAAGTCCCGCCATATGGCCCGGCGCACAGCTGTCTTCCGCTGGGAATGCCAGACAGCTGGATGGCTGTGCACGTACTGCAGCATCTCGTTACGGGAACGACCGTCCCGTTTCATTACCGAGAGGGTCTCAGCCAGAGTGGAAAACTCCCCCTCTCCCTCACCGATGAAGACGGCATCCAGAAAGTTCCCGTACGGTATGGGATTGGTCAATCCGGGACCTCCGGCGATAACCAGAGGATCGTGTTCCGACCGCTCAGCCGCCAGAACGGGGATATTTCCGAGATCCAGAATGGTCAGCATGTTGGTGGCCAGAAGCTCGTAGGCAAAGGTGAACGCCACCAGATCGCACTCCCGCAACGGGGTCTTCGACTCCAGGGTATACAGGGGGACGTCCCGATCCCGCAGAACCTGTTCGAAGTCTTCAGCAGGGGAAAAGACTCGTTCCGCCGCAACCCCTGGCAGGCGGTTCAACTGCCCGTAGAGAATCTTCAGGGCCGTGTTGGACATCCCGATCTCATAGACGTCAGGAAACGAGAGCGCCACGCGGTAGAGGTGGGAGCCATCCTTCACGATACTGCCCGCTTCGCCACCGAGGTACCGCCCCGGCTGCTCCACGTCATTCAAATCGCGAAAGAGGACACTGAGAAGCTCCTTCGGGTCTGGGGTATCACTCAATACTGATACCTGTGCTGGTAGACGCTCATCACCAGTCCGAGACCGATCAACGCGGTCCACACCGATGACCCACCGAAGGAGAGCAGCAGTAGAGGCAGACCGGTGACGGGCATCATCCCGATGGTCATCCCGATGTTGATGGTGAAGTGCACCACGAACAGTGCCAGAACTCCCGCTACCAGGAACGCCGCGAAATGCTCTCGAGCGGAGACCATCACGTAGAGACTACGTACAAAAATGACTACGAAGAGTGCAAAGACCAGCAGCACTCCAAGAAATCCCCATTCCTCTGCCAGGATAGAGAAAATGAAATCGGTGCTTTGGGCGGGAAGGTACTGGAAATGACTCTGCGTCCCCTGCAGGTATCCCTTCCCGGCGACACCACCTGAGCCGATGGCCGTGATGGACTGAATGATGTTCCACCCTGCTCCCTGGGGATCAATGTACGGATCCACAAAAACCACCAGACGCATTATCTGATAGTCCCGAAGGAAACGCCGGGCTGCAAATGCCATCGGTGTGGCAATAACAACAACGGCCAGACTGTAGAGGATCCACCCGAACACAGGGCGCCGCGTGGCATACAGACCGATTCCCGCCAGCAGACCCGCCAGCCCGACCCCTGCCAGGAGAAACTGGAGTGCCCGCAGATCCGTCAGTACTCCGACCGCCGGCAGGGCCCGATGCGACAGGTGTTCCTGCCAGAATGGAATAACCGTGAACAGGAGAAACAACAGCCCGGTAGCCACCAGAAACCCGATATGCGCCGGGCGAGCACCGGAAAAGAACGCCACAACCAGAAAGATCGGGATATAGACCATCGCCGACCCGAGGTCAGGCTGGAGCAGCACCAGCATTGTTGGCAGCAAGGTCAACCCCAGTCCACCAAGGAAGACCACCAGGCTCCGGGCCCTGCCCAGGCGATTACTGTAGTACCGCGCCAGAAGAATCAACAGGGCAATCTTCATGAACTCCGAGGGCTGCCCTCCAAATCCGGCGATGCCGATCCAGCGCCGCGCTCCGTTGACAATTCGACCGAACATCAACGTGAGGATGAGAAGTACGATCATCATCAGATACAGAAGGACCGCTGTACGTTCGAAGATTCGATAGTCAGTGAACGTGATGAGAAACATGATGACCAGACCGGTGGATGCCCAGAGAATCTGCCGCAGGTACTCGGTGCTGACCACCTGACCGGTAGCGGCAACACCGCTTGAGAATATGAACATGATACCGATTACCAGAAGAGATATCGCCGAGAAGGCAATATAGAGATCCAACTCAAATATCGAACGGGATCGAACCATCGCCATCTGCCTGTCCCCCTACATGTACCAGAGCCACCGCGGTCCCCGTCGGAGATCAGCGACGGCGGCGTCATAATCCAGGTCGCGGAAGTATCCGTGCAGGATAATGTTTGCCGCTTTCGGCGCCCACCATTCCCACTCGTTCACCGCATCCACCATAACCACAAGAACGATCTGCTCTGAGCGCGGAACGTGATCCCCGTATGGAGCGTACGCTACAAACCAGCTGTGAAACTGGCCCTCAACGCCAATCTGGCCGGTGCCGGTCTTGCCAGCGCTTTCCACTGCCGAGGTCGTGATAACCACTTCAGCGGTTCCGTCAGTCAGAACGCCCCGAAGGTGCTCCCGGACGGTACGGAGTATTTCCGGATCAATGCCGGATTCGCGAACCACCACCGGCTGATTCCGTTGCAGAATTCCCCCGGTAACGGGATTTCGGACCTCCCGCAGAACCTGAGGCTGATACACTGTCCCACCGTTAACGATCGTCGAAAGCATTACAGCCATCTGTAGCGGAGTGACCTGCAGGTATCCCTGGCCAATTGACATATTCACGGTGTCGCCACCAACCCAGCGCTGATTGAGAGCCTGTTCTTTCCACGCCGGAGACGGTACCAACCCCTCGACCTCTCCCCCCAGATCAATTCCGGTGCGCGTACCCAGCCCCAGACGAAAGGAATAGTCGATGATCTGGTCTACCGAAAGATGCTGAGCTCCCATGGTGTAATAGTACACATTGCAGGACTGGGCGAGTGCTCCGGCAAGATTCATCTGTCCGTGACCGTATTCCAGCCAGTCGTTGAATACCCGGTTGCCGAAGGGAAAGGTACCGGTACAGAGGATCTCCTCTGTCGGTGAGAACGCGTTTTCACCGAGAACAGCGGCGCTCATGACGATCTTGAAGGTGGAAGCGGGAGACGCTGCCGCCTGGGTTGGCCGGTTAAGAAAGGGGGCTCGCCGGTCCAGGGAGAGAGCCCGAATAGCCTGTTGTCCATCCGGGCCGGCGAACGCATTGGGATTGAAACGTGGATACGTGACCATAGCCAGCACTTCTCCGGTACCAGGGCGCATCGCCACCACCGATCCAATTCTGCTGCCCAGAGCCTGGCTGGCAAGGTCCTGAAGCCTGCGGTCCAGCGTAAGCACCAGATCGTCACCCTGCTCCGGGGCCACCAGACGCTGATCCTCTCCGACGTAACGACCACGGGCGTCCACTACCCGGAAGCGACGCCCATCGGTACCACGCAGCAACTGGTCATAGCGCTGCTCCACCCCGCTCTTCCCAAGAATACTTGTAGCAGTGTACCCCTCGTTGAAGAGTATCTGCAGCTCCTGCGGGGTAATATCGCCGACGTATCCCAGAACGTTGGATAGCAGCGCCCCGTCCGGATAGATCCGTTCGGGCTTGCTGTACCAGGAGACCCCGGGAAGTCGGTCTATCCGCTCGGCGACACCGTTTATCTGCGCCAGAGTCAGACCGCTGGCGATCTCCACCGGCTGAAAACTGCCCCGTCGGGTACTGCGCAGGCGTGCGTCGATCCCTCCCCGGTCACGGCCAAGAAGCTCCGCCAGGAGGGTTACCACCTCGTCCTGCTGCCCTGCAGGGATATCTGCGGCTACCAGGGTCAGAGCGAAGGATGTGCGGTTGGTGGCCACCGGTTCCTGCACGGTGCGGTCGTAAATCAAACCTCGTTGCGCAAAGACCGGCTCGACCCGCTGTACTGTCTGTCGGGCCCGCAGCTCGTATAGCGACCCCTCCAGCACCTGCATTTGGAACACCCGCCAAAGGTATACCAGAACGATGACCGCCATCGCCGCAACCACAAAGGCGAGACGGGTCATTTCGATAGCTGGTTTACGCTGGACGCTCAACGAACCTTCCTTGAAATGTCGCCGTAGATCCGCTCCAGAACGAGGAAAAATACCGGAGCAATGACCAGAGTGATAGCCCCATGGATCAGAGCATGGCTGCTGACAAGTCGGGCAAGAACCGCGTCAAGGGAAAAGAGCCCCGCCAGCAGTAGTGCCAGAGACCAGCGCACAACTAGAGCAAGCAGGGTGAGGAGCAGCGGCGTAAGCAGCGCGTCCCCGGACATAGCTCCCCGGGTCAAGCCGGTTATTCCCCCGTGACCAAGGCGCACAAGCGCGTGAAAACCCGGCGGGGAGATGCTTAACGCATCCTCTATCAGCCCGGTGATGAAACCGGTGACCTGTCCCCGCTGCGTCCCGGTTTGACTGGCAACCCAGGTAAGGACGATAAGAACGAAGTCCGGTCTGGCGCCAAACACCTGAAAGTCTGACAACCACGTCGCTTCCAGGAGTGCGAAAAGGGCAACGGGAATGAATAACAACAGGTGAATCATCAGCGTCCCGTCCCGACAAGTACAAAGACGTACTCAAGTCTGGAGAAATCGATCGCAGACTGGACGTAGATCGTGAGGGCCGGTTCAAATGAGGGCGCAGTCACCCGTTCGACCCGCCCCAGGGGAATTCCCGGTGGAAAGAGGGAGTTCAGGCCGCTGGTAACCACAAGATCCTGATAGCGGATCCGATCCCGTGCTCCTCGCGGTACATAGTTCATCACCAGGTTATCAAAACGGTTGCCACTGCCGCGGATGAGCCCTTCATGACGGGAGTCCTCCAGCCTGCCAGAGACGTAAGACGTTGCGGAGAACACCGGCATAATCACCGCCGTTCCACCGGAGACCGTCTCGATCCTCCCGACGAATCCCTGCCGGCCCTCACTATAGGCCACCACCGTCTGATCGCGCGCCACTCCATGACGAGTGCCCCGGTTGATCGTCAGCGAGTCAAAGAGAGCCCCGCCCTCCCGGGCGATCACCCGCGCCGCCACCACCGGTTGTTCCGCCCTGGCTGCAAAGTCAAGCAACTCCCGTATCCGCCGGTTTTCCGCTTCCAGCACGATAAGATCGCTTTCAAGGTTGCGAAACCGCTCCAGCTCCCGCAGCAGATTCTCGTGATCCTCCCGAAGCTCCTGCAGTTCCGCGACGGACCGGAACGTGCCTGCAACTCCCCGGCCTACCGCGCCGAACGCCTGCTGGAACCCCGAAACAGTTCCCCGCAGCGCTGCATCAAGGCGCAGGACAGACTCCTGGGCACTCACCGTGATGAGTATCAATCCGAGAATTGTCAGAACAACTGTGGTAAGGGCAGTAGTTTGGGACTCCCTCATTACCTATCGTGACCGGCGATCAAAGCTGTCGTATCTGATGTTTTTGTCGTAGTCGAAATACATCCCTGCGCCGATGGCAACACAGTTCATCGGATCTTCCGCACGAAACACCGGCACCCCTGTCTCGTTGGAGATGAGAACATCGAATCCTTTCAGCATGGATCCACCTCCGGTAAGAACGATACCCCGTTCAACAATATCGGCGGCCAGTTCCGGCGGTGTCTGTCCCAGGGTTCGTTTTATCTCTTCAACGATCGCGTTGATCGGTTCCTGCAGTGCATCCCGCACTTCCACGCTGTCGATCTCAAGGCGCCGGGGCAGACCGGTGATGGCGTCCGTCCCCTTGATTTCCATCTTTTCGATTTTTTTGTCAGCTGTGGCATTGCCGATCCGCTTTTTAAGCTCTTCGGCGGTACCTTCTCCAATGATCAGGTTGTGGACGGTCCGAACATGCTTGATGATCGCCTCATCAAACTCGTCTCCGCCAAGGCGGATCGCGTTGGTGACGACCATGCCTCCCAGAGAAATCACCGATATTTCGCTGGTACCACCGCCGATGTCGCAAATCATGTGGCCTGCCGGCTCGAAGATGGGGATGTTGGCACCAATCGCCGCGGCAAGAGATTCATCAATGACGCGAACTTCCCTGGCGCCAGCTTTTTCGGCGCTCTCTATTACCGCGCGCTTTTCCACATCGGTAATGCAGGACGGAACGCCGATGACCATACGAGGTTTGACAAACCAGCGACGCTGCAGAACTTTGGAGATGAAGTAACGAATCATCTTCTCTGTCGTCTCAAGATCGGCAATAACGCCATCCCGCAACGGTCTGATCGCGATGATGTCACCGGGGGTCTTCCAGAGCATCCGTTTTGCCTCTTCTCCAACAGCGACCACTTTTTTGGTACCCCGTTCCACCGCAACCACGGATGGTTCACTGGCGACGATGCCTTTGCCGCGGATGTACACCAGGGTGTTGCATGTCCCCAAATCAATACCAATATCAGTTGAGAAAGCGTTCAGAAAACTCTTGTTGCCCATTCGTTCAGACCCCTCCCGAGGTGGTGTGGCTAATACTCCTGCAAACGTTGAAAAGATTCAATATGATTCGGGTTCAGACGAAGAGCTTCCCGCCACTCAAACCGCGCCCTGTCGCCGCGATCCATGGCCAGGTGTGTCTCTCCCATCTGAAATCGAGCCTCCGCGGACGTGTCATTTACGGTGAAAACCCGTTCGAAGACCTGCAGAGCTTCCTCGTTGCGCCCCTGCGCCCGGTACGAACGCCCCAGTGAGAGAAGCCCGTGCTGCAGAAGCGTCACGTCAGCCGTCTGGTCGGTCACCGCCACCAGCAGCGCATCCGCCTGGCCATAGCTTCCCTGCAGAATCAGCAGATCCGCAAGGCTCAGTCGATGTATGTCCTCGCCGGCCATATCCACAGCTTCGCGGAAATAGCGTATCGCCTCGGCCACCTCACCGTTCTCCCGGTACGCCAGTGCCAGATACTCCAGCAGATCCAGCTGTTCTATCCCGGCCATACGTGCCCGGTGTAACTCTTCGATGGCGGCGCCATAGAAGAACGCACCTCGGTGAAAGTAGGCCTTTCCCAGGACATACCGCACCTGCGGCTCCAGTTGGGGTGCCGTGAGCAGCAATACCCTCCTGAGATCCTGTACCGATTCTACAAGCTTCTCCTGGACCTCTTCCGGTTGCACCAGGTCCATGGCGATATAGAATCGGGCGAGCCCCCTCAGAGTCATGGAGACGTCATCCATGGGATAGCGGGCAAGATGGACGGTAGTGGTCTCTTCAACCTGATGATACTGCCGATCCTGCCAGAGCTGAATCGCATCAAGTGACCGCTCAGTCTCCACAATAGGGATTATCGGCGTTCGTGAGCGAAAGACGAGAACTCCCGCCGTGCCTGCCAGCGCCGCAAGAACCCCAACCGCCAGTACGGTGACGAAGCGACGCCCATGATATTTTCTTCGACGACTGGAGCCGCCACTGCTTCTATCTAACATTCAAGGCTCCTGCAACAACTGCGTGCGGAGAGGCCGATAAGCCGGATTCTGTCGTGGGCCATCATCTATCTAGACTTACAGTTTCCTGTAAGCTTGTGCAACCTACCCGCAGACTGCAGGCGAGTAACCCGTCTGCTGCTTGGTCTTGCTCCCGGCAAGGTTTACCCAGACACTGCCCGTTACCGCGCAGCCGGTGGGCTCTTACCCCACCTTTTCACCCTTACCCCGGCGACAGCACAACGGCAGCACCGGGGCGGTATCTTTTCTGCGGCACTCTCTCTGAAACGCTTCCCTGAGGTTGCGTCCCGCCGGCGATTAACCGGTGCCGTACTCTCCGGAGTCCGGACTTTCCTCCACGGTCATTGCTGACCGCGGCGATGACCTGACCTCCCCACACTCAGCGGCTGTCACGCTCAGTCGTCCAACTCCTCCTCTTCACCGTCTTCAAAATCATCGTCACCGTCGATGTCGTCGTCATCGTCTATGAGCTCTTCGTCTCCATCGTCGACATCCTCAACGTCATCGTCATCGTCACTGTCGTCATCATCGAGAGAATCCTCTCCGATGTCTTCATCAACGTCTTCTTCGTCGTCCGGGGTATCCTCGTCGTCAAACCCTTCCAGCTCGTAGCTTTCGAAGAGGTCTTCGTCAAAGTCGTCGTCCACGAGGTCCGCCAGACCTTCTTCATCCGAATCAGCAAACCCTGTCTCCGGGGCATTGTCGGTTTCGTCGCTGAAGAAGACGATCTTTGAACAGTAGGGACAGAAGAGAATGTCAGAGCCGCTGCGCACGTCGTTGACGAACTGGTTTGGCAGGATCATCTGGCACCCGGTGCAGACGCCACCGCGGATCGCTACAATTCCTTCACCGGACTTACTGCGGATAATTCGTTCAAACTTGAAGAGGAGATCCCCGTCCATACCCGGGATCGTCTCTCCTTCAGAGTGTTCCAGTTCCTTCAGCAAACCTGTCTTCTCTTTTGTTTCAGAGTCGATCTTGTCACGCTCCTGCTGCAGCTCTTCTTCTTCACTGTGGATCATCGATTCTTCACGCTCCAGGCGGATTTTTTGATCCTCCAGTTCTTTCTCATAGCGCTGCAGTTCTTTGCGGTACTCCTGTTCGCGATCCGAAGCGTCGCGAATCTCTTTCTCAAGGGCATCGTACTCCCGGGCGGTGGTGATCTGATCCATCTGGGATTCGTACTTCTCCCGGTCGGCTTCAGCTTCCTGCAAACGAACCCTGGTATCCGCCACTTTTCTTCTGGTCTCTTCGTAGATGCTGTTCTTCTCGATGTAGGACTTCTTCAGGCGACTGACCAGTTCCTTTTTGGTGGCCAGCGTCCGGGGAAGGTCCTCTATCTCTTTCTGTATGGCGTACTTACGGGAGAGAATGTCCTGCAGAACCTTCAGCTTCTCAATTGTTTCTTCAATTACCGTCATGTTTGTGTGATCCCCTCAATTGTCGAGATAGTCTTTGAGCCTGCGGCTCCGCTTTGGATGTCTCAGACGCCGCAGCGCCTTGGCCTCAATCTGCCGTATGCGTTCACGTGTAACGTTGAAGTACAGTCCCACTTCCTCCAGGGTCAGAGAGTATCCGTCTTCCAGACCGAAGCGCATCTTCAGCACTTCCTGCTCCCGTGGAGGCAGGGTATCCAGTACGCTGCCAAGTTGCTCCTGAAGCAGAGTGAATGCCGTCTGGTGGGCGGGGTTTTCCACTTCTTTGTCTTCGATGAAGTCCCCCAGGAGCGAGTCTTCCTCTTCACCAATCGGCGTTTCCAGAGAGATCGGCTCACGGGCGACGTTCTTGACGGATTTCACCCGTGGCACCGTCCATCCCAGACGCTCCGCTACCTCTTCGTCCGTCGGTTCCCGTCCCAGTACCTGCATAAGCTGTCGGGATTCTCGCACAACTTTGTTGATCTGCTCAATCATGTGCACGGGAACCCGAATGGTACGAGCCTGATCGGAGATCGAACGGGTTATGGCCTGGCGAATCCACCAGGTGGCGTAGGTGCTGAACTTGTAGCCCTTTCGGTACTCGAACTTCTCCACCGCTTTGATGAGGCCGATATTTCCTTCCTGAACCAGGTCGAAGAAGTGCAGCCCCCGGTTGGTGTATTTCTTGGCGATACTCACCACCAGACGCAGGTTGGCCTGAATCAGCTTGTCCTTGGCAGTCTGCATCATATACCGACCGCGCTCGATCTCTTCGGCCATCTTCAGAATGGCATCACTGGAGCACTCGAAGTTGTACTCGATCTCCCGGAGTTTTTTCTCGGTAATCTGGATCTGACGGATTTTTTCCTTGATCTGGTCGGCAGAGAGACCAAGTTGCTCCTCAAGGGCTATCCGCTTGGCGGCCACGGCAAGGCTGCGGCCGAGGGTTCTCAATTCGCGCAGGCTCGTCACCCGAAGACGACGTTCCACACGGCTCTGTTCATCCCGAAATCGGTAGATGTGTCGTGCAGCCCGGGAAAAGCGATCACTGAATCGCAGGATCTCGTCCTGATGGATATCGATGGTTGCCAGGGTTTCAAGCAGTCGGACCCGTCGTTTCTGCAGGGTAGCGTCTTCCAGAATATCGATGCCCTTTTCAAAGGTCTTCTGCTTGAGCTCCACGTAGCCGCGCAGCTCAGAGAGAACATCCCGCAACGTCTCGCGATAGAACTGGTTCAACCGCCGACGTTCCGCCAGATACTCGGAAATCTCTTTCTTGGAAAGGCCTAGGTCCCGGGGATCGTCCTTGCGGAACGTCCGCTCCGCCAGATCATGGAACTCGGGGATCACCATCCCACTGGCTCGGATCACGTCCTTGATGATCTGCTCGCCCTCTTCCATGCTCTTGGAGAGCTCCACCTCCTGCTCTGCGGTGAGGAGGTTTTCCTTGCCGATCTCACGGAGGTACAGTCGGATGGGATCGTCTATCGCCGCGTCGCGGTCACCGACGATGACCCGCTTGGTCCGGTCGTTCTCCTCCGGTTCCTGCTCCTGAGTGTCGTCTGTTTCGTCAGATTCTCCGTCGGAAGAAGCGGGCTCGTCAGACTCTTCCAACTCTCCGTCTTCGTCCTTTTCTTCTTCCCGGTCCTCTTCAGTACTTTCCTCAAGAACCACATTATGTTGTGCCAGAAGCGCCAGAACCGCTTCAATCTTGTCAGAGTTGACTATGGAATCCGGCAAAAAGTCATGGACTTCGTCATAGCTGATCGACGTCTTGGATTTTGCGTAGTCGATCAGCCGTGTCACAGCCGGTTCATTTTTCAGTTCGGTCATCTACCCTCGCCTTCAGATCCCGTATTTCCTGATCCAGGGCCATTTTCTTTTCCTGAAGCTGCCGCAACCCCACGACGTCGTCGGAGGTCAGATCCTTCATGGCCCGCACTAATTCTCGTTCTTCCCGCAGAAGTTTTTCCACCCGCACGCGTCTGACCGCATCGCGCACATCCGACACACTCCAACCGGTGCACTCTCCTGAAGTAATGAACTCGAGAACCCGATTCCGAAGCGCTTCGTCAGCCAGACGATCGATAACGCCACGAGGAAAGCTTTCTTCGTGCCGAAAGGAGTCCTCGGCAACCAGAAACAAAGACCTCGCTACAGGATCATGCAGGTCCGTGTGAGCGAGGTTGTTCCGTAGATACGAAAACAACTCGCCAGCCTGAAGACAGGCGAGTACGAGCGTGAAATCTCTTGTTCTATTCTGGACTGCCGGGGGCGTCTCTCTGCTGTTCCTCTTTTCGGGTACTTCACCTCCGCGCCAGTGGTTGTAATCCCGTTGTACTGCTGTCAGGGATACGCCGGTGATATCCGCAACCTGCTCAAGCATAGCTTCCCGACGTACCTCGGAACTCACTATTCTAATATACGGTAAAACGTTACGCAACAGCAACTCCCGTTGTTGGGGGTCGCTGACGGGGAATCTTCGTTGGGCATCCCGCAGAATGAACTCCCAGGCGGACACCGGCGAGGCAAGGAGAGCACGAACCGCCTCCGGCCCCTGGCTCTGCAGCATATCCGCCGGATCGGTACCGGGCTCCAGTACCGCAACCCGGCAGCGCAGCCCCGTTGACTCGGCGATGGAGGCGGCTCGCACCGTTGCCTGGAACCCGGCGCTGTCACCGTCAAAGACAAGAACGATCTCATCGACCCAGCGACGAAGCAGTCTCGCCTGCTCTTCGGTGAATGCCGTTCCCAGGGGGGCCACCGCAGCTGCAACCCCGGCCTGATGGATAGCAATCACATCAAGATATCCTTCGGCGATACAGACGGAACGGGACGAACGGATCGCTTCAAGAGACTGGTACAGGCCGTATAGCACGTTCTTCTTCTGATAGATGAGCGTCTCGGGGCTGTTGATGTATTTTGCTCGCTCCTCCTGACGCAAGGATCGGCCACCGAAGGCCACCACACGCCCCCGCTCATCCTGAATGGGAAACATAAGCCGATGCCGGAAGAGGGAAAATTCCTCGGAACGCCGGGAAAAGAGCCCACTGTTCCGCAGGAATTCGTCACTGTATTGTTTCTGCCGCAGAAACTGGTAGAGCCACCGGCCGGAGTCGGGGGTGTATCCCAACTGAAAACGCTCTATGGACTCTGGAGCGATGCCCCGCTGCTGCGCATACTGCCGTGCTTCACTGCCGCGGGAATCTTCTCTGAGCAGCCAGGCAAATGTTCCGGCTACCCGTGAGTAGAGATCATGAAGG
>SKHA01000093.1 GCA_007117185.1 Spirochaeta sp.
AGCCGCTCGACGTCGGTACACTGCGCGAAAAAGCCCCGTTCCTGCAGGCGGGCCAGTGCCCCTTCCTTCACTTCGCGACCCTCCGGTATCCCTTGATCTCCTGACGGATTCGTGCGGAGAGCTCCGCCACCGGCACACGCACCTGTTCCATGCTGTCCCGGAACCGCAACGTCACCGTGTCCTGCTCCATCGTTTCGTAGTCGATGGTGATCCCGAAGGGGGTCCCGATCTCGTCCTGCCGGCGATAGCGACGGCCGATCGCCCCGGACTGGTCGTAGAAGGTGTTGTAGTCCTCCCGCAGGGCCAGCTCGATCTCCCGGGCCTTCTCGGCCAGACCGTCCTTCTTCACCAGCGGGAACACCCCCACCTGCACCGGCGCCACCTCGGGGTGCAGCCGCAGCACCGTGCGGACGTCGCCCTCCGCTACCTCCTCTTCCTCGTAGGCGTCGCACAGGACCATCAGGACGCTCCTGGTGAGACCCGCGGAGGTCTCCACGATATAGGGGATGTAGCGCTCCTTGGACTCCTCGTCCAGGTAGTTGATTTCCTTGCCGCAGAACTCGCTGTGCCGGGAGAGGTCGAAGTCGGTACGGTTATGAATCCCCTCAAGCTCCTGCCACCCGAAGGGAAACTGGTACTGAATGTCGAAGGCGGCCTTGGCGTAGTGGGCCAGCTCGTCCGGACCGTGCTCTTCGAAACGGAGGTTCTCCAGGCGAATCCCCAGCTTCTCGTAATACTTCATCCGCTCGGCCTTCCAGAACTCGAACCACTGATCGTCCTCGCCGGGTTTGACAAAGTACTGCATCTCCATCTGTTCGAACTCCACGGTGCGGAAGATGAAGTTCTTGGTGACGATCTCGTTGCGGAACGCTTTGCCCACCTGGGCGATGCCGAAGGGCACCTTCACCCGGGAAGTCTGGACCACGTTCTTGAAGTTGACGTAGATACCCTGGGCGGTCTCGGGGCGCAGGTAGACGGTGCTGCCGCTGTCCTTGGCCGGCCCCAGGTGGGTCTCGAACATCAGGTTGAACTGCCGGGGTTCCGACAGGGGGTTGCCGTTGGGGCTGGTTTTGCTCTCCCGCTGCTCCTCGGTGAGGTGATCCCAGCGGTAGCGCTCGTTGGTCACCGTGTCCTCCACCATCGTGTCGGCGAAGTTATCCACGTGACCGCTGGCCTTCCAGACGGTGGGGTGCATGAGAATTGCCGCGTCCAGTCCGACGATGTTGTCGTGGAGCTGGGTCATCTCTCGCCACCAGAAGCGCTGAATGCGGTTTTTCAGCTCGACCCCCAGGGGGCCGTAATCCCAGGCGGAGGCAAGGCCTCCGTAGATCTCCGACGAGGGAAAGATGAATCCCCTCCGCTTGGTCAGGCTGACAATCTTCTCCATATTCTTCGGGTCCACGTTCATATAAGCTCCTTTTTTTCGTACTTAGTTCGTTTCAGATTCCAGGACGCGTCGCGCCCCGGCCACCCGCGCTGCGGCGCGTTCCATCCCCAGCTCGCGGATCGACCCGACCAGCGGCGGGGAGACCCGACTTCCGGTAATGGCCACCCGCAGCGGCATGAGCAGGTTTCCCAGCTTGGTGTCCAGTTTCTCTGCGGCGACGCGCAGCGCGTCGTCCAGGGTCTGCTCGTCGTCGGTCCCGGTCTGGACTACTACCTGCCAGGCAGCGTCAAGCCACACCGCCGCCGAGGCGGCGTCGGCCTGTTTGGGAATCAGTTCTTCCAGGGGCCACTGCTGCACCTCTTCATACACGAACCGCAGCAGCGGCACCACGTCGGAGAGCACCTTCAACCGCTCCCGGATCAGCGGCAACAGCGCCACCAGGCGATCCCGGTCTGCCGCGCTCGCCGGGGACTGGGCCCACCCCGCTTCCTGAATATACGGCAGCAGCTCCGCGGTGAGACGCTCCTCAGGAAGGTCCCGCAGGTACTGCCCGTTGAACCACTCCAGTTTGCGATAGTCGAAGACCGCCGGCGCCTTGTTGATCCGCTCCAGGGTGAAGAGGCTCTCCAGATCATCCCGGGTGAAGAACTCCCGGGAATCGTCCAGGGACCACCCCAGCAGGGAGATATAGTTGGTCACCGCCTCGCTGAGGTACCCCTGCCGGCGGAACTCCACCAGGCTGGTAGACCCGTGCCGCTTGGAGAGCTTTGACCCGTCCTTGCCCATCACCATGGGCAGGTGGGCAAACTGCGGGGGGTCCCACCCGAAGGCACCGTAAATGAGCAGGTGCAGCGGGGTGGAGGGCACCCACTCCTGGGCACGAAGCACGTGGGAGATCTCCATCAGGTGATCGTCGATCACGTTGGCCAGGTGGTACGTGGGGTAGCCGTCGGACTTCATCAGGATGGGGTCAGGGGGCAGGTCCTTGTGTTTGCGCTTGATCCGCCCCAGCACCAGGTCCTCAAAGACCGCCTCGCCCTCGGCGGGGACAAGCAGCCGCAGCACCGGGGTCACCCCCTCTTCCTGGTACTCCCTAATCTGGCTCTCGCTCAGGTTGCGCCCGCTGTAGTTGTACGGCACCGCTTCCTCGCCCTCGCTGCGCTGCACCGACGCGGAGGTGTAGTCCCAGTAGGCCCGCCCCGCCTCAACCAGGCGCCGGGCGTGCTCCCGGTACAGCTCCAGGCGCTGAGACTGGACGTACGGCCCGTAGTCGCCGCCGGCAGCGGGGCTCTCGTCAGCGCTGATCCCGAGCCACCGGAAGGACTCGTAGATATCCTCCAGCGCTTCGGGGTGAAAGCGGGTCTGGTCGGTGTCCTCCACCCGCAGGATGAACGTGCCCCGTCGGGAACGGGCAAAGAAATAGTTGAACAGCGCCGTGCGGATACCCCCGATATGCTGCATCCCCGTGGGGGACGGCGCGTACCGGACGCGTACCGGAGGAGTACCGCTGGTTGTCTTGTCGTTGGAACCGATTCTTGTGTTTTCAGTCATGATCAGGCGGAGAGTATAGCGGTGCCGCCCCGGGCGATTCAAGCGCGCCGGCGCCGGACGACCACGAGCACGGGGCTGGCGCCTCCACCGGCCAGCCCGCGCACGCTGCGCCGCGACGGCGCCCTTCTCACTTCTGGCGGTACACCGTCAGAAAGTCGCCGATCTCGTGTATTGCCCGACGCAGGTCCTTGCGATCCGGAAGGAAGACGATCCGGAAGTGATCCGGTTCGGGCCAGTTGAACCCCGTCCCCTGCACCAGGAGGATCTTCTTCTCCATCAGCAGGTCGTAGACAAACTGCTGGTCGTCGGTGATTCCAA
>SKHA01000030.1 GCA_007117185.1 Spirochaeta sp.
ACCGGTTCTTCGAGAACATCCTCCTCTCTCCGGAAACGGAGATCACCGGTAAAGCCCCGAAAGTCCCGTTGTCACCCCTCGATGTGGTCACCGCGGAGATCCCCGAACTGTTCTGGGACCTCTGCGACGGATTCTATCTGGAGATGGTGGGCCTCCTTGGGCGCCGCACCGCAGAGATGCACAAAGCACTGGCGGCTGAGCCGGCGGAGGAGGCGTTCAGCCCCGAACCGTTCTCCCGACTCTATCAGCGTTCTCTGTACCAGTCCCTGCGCAGCCTGACCCGGCGGGTGATGAGTGCCGCCCGTTCCAACCCCGACCTGAAAGATTTTCTGGCCCTGGAAGAGACGATACTGCAGCGATTCTCCCGTATCACCGGCGACAGAATCGAGGCCCGAAAAATCCGAATCCACGGTGACTACCACCTGGGTCAGGTCCTCTTCACCGGGCGGGATTTCGTGATCATCGACCTGGAGGGTGAACCGGGACGCACCCTCAGCGAGCGTCGCCTGAAGTTCAGCCCCCTTCGGGACGTAGCGGGGATGCTCCGTTCCTTCCACTACGCCGTTCACGGCCGTTTCCTGGAAACTGTGGAGGTCCGACCGGAGGACGCCGCCCGGATCGAACCGTGGCTGCACCGATGGTACATCTGGGTCTCGGGCATCTTTCTCCGGGAGTATCTGGATGGACTGGGACACGTCAGCTTCATTCCTACGGAGAGACAGACCCTCGCAACGCTCCTTCAGGTATTTCTCCTGGAGAAGGCGGTCTACGAGGTCGGGTACGAGCTGAACAACCGCCCTGATTGGGTGAAGATTCCCATGCAGGGAATCCTTACGATTCTTGAGGAGGATCAGTGATGAACGCGTGGGAGAGCTCTTCCCGGACCACATGGGTCCGGGCATCCTCCAGGGACGTTTCTTCGTCCAGCCACACCGCAGCGGCGGTGCGATCCATCACCACCGGCTGACGTTGGCCGTGGTTGTGGATGAAGCGCATCACCCCCCGGGCTTCCATCGTACAGAGGGTAAAAGATTCACAGGGCGCGCCGTCCACCGTGGTTCGGTGCCACAACCCCGGCACCAGCAGCGGAGCCCCCTCCGGCAGGGAGATCCGGTACTTGATTCGTCTGGTGCCCTCGTGGCGCCACTCGTAGAACCAGAGCAGCCGCACCACGCAGCGGTTTGAGTGAATCAGGGGACGGTAGAGGGGTTTCCGTTCCAGCTCCTCAATCCTCGCGTTGGCCAGCCAGATCTTCAGCGCGGCGGCATCGACGGAGGTTGCTACATTTCCCGGCAGCAGGAGCCAGTGGATGGGGCGGTACTGGCGCGGACGTTCCATGGTGCATACCGGAGCCTCCGGTCGGGCGGCAGCGTTCACCTGGGGCAGATACAGCGGTGCTTCGATTCCAACGGTATAACACATCGTCCCTCCAGCCTCCTTCCTTCGTCCGTCTTGACA
The DNA here is from genome assembly GCA_007117185.1 of Spirochaeta sp. Classification (GTDB taxonomy): domain Bacteria; phylum Spirochaetota; class Spirochaetia; order DSM-27196; family Alkalispirochaetaceae; genus Alkalispirochaeta. The sequence continues at coordinate 1,459 of SKHA01000030.1, forward strand.
GCTTAAAGGGGGCGTGTTAGTTTCTCAACCGTTCCGGGGAGTTTCCCGAGCGGTCAAAGGGGGCAGACTGTAAATCTGTTGGCTACGCCTTCGAAGGTTCGAATCCTTCACTCCCCATCGTGCAGCTTCCTGCGATCCTCCATCGCGGGAAGCCTTTTTTTTGCAAACGTGGTATGATAGCGGCGATGAGTGATGCCGAACTCCAGCAGTTGAACATGCGTTTTCACTGCACCCAGTGCGGGTGCTGTTGTCGATACGAAGAGGGGTTTGTCTTTGTATCCACCACCGACGTTAAACGGATCAGTCAGTATCTGAAGATTCCCCGCAGCGAAACGATCCATCAGTTCTGCCGCTGGGTTCCTTTCGGAACGGTGGATCACCTCTCGTTGCGGGAACAGAAGAATCGTGACTGTGTGTTCTGGCAGGATGGGGGGTGCGGGGTGTATCCTGCACGGCCGCTGCAGTGCCGGACCTACCCGTTCTGGAACCACATCCTGCGGGAGCCCGGCGGGTGGGAACGGGAGTCACGGGCCTGCCCCGGAATCGGTGTGGGTCGTCGCTGGAGCTCCGGGGAGGCAGCGGCGGCGCTGGAGCAACGGGAGGGTAACCCGGTGATGATCCGCAGAGCCGAAGGAAGGGAGGGGTAATGCGTTTTACCGTCTGGGGCAGTCGCGGATCCCATCCAACGACGCTGACGCCGGCAGCGATACAAAGCAAGATCGCAACGGTGGTGCAACGGATCAGACCAGTGGACCTGGAATCGCCCACATCCCGGGAACGCTTTCTGGCATCGCTGCCGGACTGGCTCTTCGGCACCACCAGTGGAAACACCTCGTGTGTTCAGCTGGAACTTGATCGCGGCCGTCAGCTGGTCTTCGACGCCGGAAGCGGCATTATCGAGTTCGGAAAGAGCCAGCTCAGATCAGACCCGCCGCCGCAGGAATACCACGTTTTTTTCACCCATTTCCATTACGATCACCTTCAGGGGCTGCCGTTTTTCGGGCAGGCCTACAACCCCAACATCACGATCCACTTCTACAGCCCCCTGGAGGGGCTGCGTGAGAAGCTCTCGGGTCACATGAACCACCCGTACTTTCCCATAACGATGGAGGAGAAGATGTCTCCCCGTCTGCATTTCCATACTCTCGGTCCGGAAGGGGTAGAGATCTACGGCGCCAGGATACTCTGGCGTGAACTCAACCATCCCGGCAGAGCCTTCGGGTATCGCGTAGAGTACGGCGGCAAAGCCTTCGGGTATATCACCGATGTGGAACTGCAGGAGCGGGACTTCGAGAAAACCGCGGAGAACGGCAGGTTCTTCCAGGGGCTGGATGTGATGATCCTTGACGCCCAGTACACCCTGGATGAGGCGATAGACAAGTATAACTGGGGCCATTCGTCATTCAGTCTGGGGGTGGATTTCGCTGTGTCCTGGCAGACTGAGCGTCTGTTTCTCTTTCACCATGAGCCGTTCTACGACGATCGCAAGCTGGAGCACAATCTGCGGGCGGCACGTCGCTACGCCCAGGGGACCGACGGCGGCAAGCTGCAGGTCTACCTGGCCCGGGAGGGGATAACCGTCGATGTATGAGGACACCCTGTACGCCCGACGGGACGATCCGTTCTTCTCGATCACCCCGGATGAGGCGCGGGGGCTATACCGGATGCTCAGAAACGAGGAGTATTCCCTGGACGGTGCTCTGCAGGGTGTGCTGCGACGTCTTGAGGGAGCATTGTGCCAGATCCATTCCATAGCGGAGATGGAGGAGCTGGCAGGGGGGCTGGATGATCGCCG
>SKHA01000111.1 GCA_007117185.1 Spirochaeta sp.
ATGATGGCAATGCCGGTATTTGCCGGTGGTGGACAGGAGGGACCCGCCCCCACGCCGGGAGCGGCAGCAACCTCCCCGGCACCGGCCACCAGCCAGCGCGCCCGGGTGGAACTGCTTGGCGCCGGAGCTTCGTTTCCGGCCCCGCTGATGACCGCATGGGCCGACGAGTACCGCGATATCACTCGTGGTGCGGTGACGGTAAACTACCAGTCCATCGGATCCGGTGGTGGCGTACGTCAGTTCATGGAGCAGACGATCATGTTCGGTGCTTCCGAAGCTCACCTCAACGATGCAAACGCCGAGCTGGCCCGACAGAACACCGGCGGTCTGGCCTTCAACCTGCCTCTGACTCTCGGCGACGTCGTCCTCACCTATAACGTACCCGGTGTTCGTCAGGGCCTGGTGTTCAGCCCCGAAACCGTTGCCGGTGCGTTCCTGGGTACCATCACCCGCTGGAATGACCCCGCCATTGCGGCGCTCAACCCCGGGGTAAACCTGCCCAACCTGCCCATCCAGATCGCCCACCGCTCTGACGGATCGGGAACCACCAACATCTTCACCAACTACCTCACCAAGGTGAGCCCCCGCTGGGCCGACCAGATCGGCTTCGGAAGCTCCGTCAACTGGCCCGTAGGTACCGGTGGAAACGGTAATGAAGGTGTTGCCGGAATCGTTCAGAACACCCCCGGTGCGCTGGGCTACAACAGCCTGGTATACGCGGTTCTCAACGGTATCACCTACGGTAACGTGATCAACAACTCCGGTAACGTGATTGCGCCCTCCCTTGCGGCAACCAGCCTTGCCGCCGCGGTGACCATCCCTCAGGACGGCCGCATCATGCTCACCAACTCCGACGCTGCCCAGGGCTACCCCATCGCCGGCTTTGCCTGGGGTCTGGTGTACGAGAACCTGGATCGCAACGCAGCGATCACCACCCGCGACGAGGCGGTGGAACTGACCCGATTCCTCTACTGGGTGATCACCGACGGACAGGATATCAATGAGAGCCTGAGCTTTGCCCGCCTTCCCGACGACGCTCAGGCGGTGGCGGAACGGATGATCAGCACCCTCAAGTGGCAGGGAGAGCCCATCGGCCAGCAGCAGATCGCCGATATCCGGGCCAACGGCTTCTGAGACCACTTCGCGGCACACGGTGTTGCGATGCCCGCCGACGATGCAGATCGTCGGCGGGTTTTCTTGTTTTAACGAAACACTAACAAATAAATGTCAAACAGAACCCATATAAGGAGGTCAACCGATGGCAGCTATTGCAAAACTTCCCGCCCGGTATCGTGGCCCCGGTGATACGGCCTTCAAGGCACTGATCGTCACTCTGAGCAGTGGAATCATTCTGCTCGCTCTTGGAACCGCCGTGGTGATTTACCTGGAGGCGAGACCCACATTTCGTGCCATGGGCTTTGGCAGTTTTCTGATTGAGACAACCTGGGATCCTGTGGCGGCGATTCACGGCGCTCTTCCTTTTATTATTGGAACGCTCCTCACCAGTTTTGCCGCGTTGCTCCTTGCCATCATTCCCGCTTTGGGTGTGGCGATCTTCACCAGCGAATACGCACCAGGCTGGCTGGCACAGATCATCAACTACACCGTAGACCTGCTGGCCGCGATTCCCAGTGTGGTGGTGGGTATCTGGGGGATCTTCAACTTCGCGCCATTGATGCGGGACGTGGTGTACATGCCAATCTATATGTGGGCTCTTGAGAATGCCGAGTGGCTGCTGCCGATCGTCGGTGCCCCATCGACGTACAACTTCACCACTGCCACCATCATTCTGGCTCTGATGATCGTACCGTATACCGTTGCTCTCTCCCGGGACGCCATCGGGCAGGTGCCCAGGGAGCAGCGGGAAGCCGCCTGGGCCCTGGGGGCCACCCGCTGGGAGGTGATGCGCAAGGCGGTACTGCCCTACGCCCGAACGGGAATCGTGGCGGGGGTCCTGCTGTCGCTGGCCCGAGCCCTCGGTGAGACGATGGCCGTGGCGATGCTCATCGGAAACTCCAACCGGGTACCCTTCACCCTCTTCGGCCCGGCGGCCACCATGCCGTCGGTGATTATCAACGAGTTTCGCGAAGCGGTAGAGCCTCTGCATTATTCGAGCATCATGGCGGTGGGGTTCTACCTGTTCATCGTGACCATTGGGATAAATCTGCTGGCCAGCTGGATTCAACAGCGCCTGGCAATAGGGAAGGGAACGATATGACCCTCAAACAGCGATATCTGCGCGACCGTGGGGTGGAGGTGATGATCGTCCTTCTGACGGCGATCGTGGTGGCGCCCCTCTTTATCATTATCGCGTACGTGGTAGTGAACGGTTTTTCCGCTCTGAACCTGAACTTCTTCACCCAGGAACTGGGTAGCCCCGCCCGGGCGATGCAGGGCAGGCCCACCGGTCTGGTGGCATCCATTACCGGGACCATCGTGATTGATCTGGTTGCCCTTGTGATGGCCATTCCTTTCGGGATTGCTACCGGAATCATGATGTCCGAGTATCAGGAGCATCCTCTTGCACCAGTTGCCCGGCTGATGACCAGTACGATGAACGGGATGCCTGCGGTGTTGATGGGGCTCCTGGCGTACGCCCTGGTAGTCAAGAACACCGGCGGTTTTTCCGCACTGGCAGGCTCGGTAGCCTTGTCCTTCGTGATGATTCCAATCATCGGTCGCACCACCGAAAGCGTTCTCCGGGTTACCCCCTGGAGCCTCCGGGAAGCGGGGCTCAGCCTGGGAATACCCCGCTGGAAGGTGACCCTCTCGCTGGTGCTCCCGGCAGCGCGAGCCGGTGTGGTTACCGGTATCCTCATTGCCTTTGCCCGGGCCGCCGGTGAGGCGGCGCCGCTTCTTTTGACCTCGTTTGGAAACAACTACCTCAGCTTTGACTTGACCCGGCCCATGGACACGTTACCACAGCGGCTGTACAGCCTGGCGATCAGTCCGTACCGCGAATGGCACGTCATGGGGTGGGGCGGGGCGATCATCCTGCTGCTCTTCGTGATGATTACGTTCTACGTGGGACGCATCGCGATTCGCCGTATGGAACGGCAGATGCACCAGTAAAAGACCAGGGAGAACAGGAGTAAATATGACCACAGAAACGATTCGCATGGAGACCAGAGACCTGACAGTCCGCTACGGCGTCTCCACCTTCGGAATCCAGAATGTGACGATGCCCATGCTGGACCAGCGGGTAACGGCGCTCATCGGCCCCTC
>SKHA01000024.1 GCA_007117185.1 Spirochaeta sp.
TCAGAAGAACCCCGAACCCTATTTTTCATTTGGCGCGAGAGGAGAATTTGACAGGTTTCAAATGGTTATGAGAACGGAATCACGTTCAACGAGATGATTCGCTTTGCCCTGGGACACTGGGAATCAAGAATCCACTGTTCGCGTGAATGGCCGAGTTTGAGGTACCTTCGAGCGGCCTGTTGTGTTACAAGCATCGCCACCAGCGGCCTCTAATTCCAGGAACCCTGTCTTATCTGATGTTGCGTCGCAGCAGGATATCCTCGATATTTCGTGATGTTCAGGCGTTCCAGTTCTGGAATGACTCGCCCATATTGTGGCTGCTGTCAATGATAGAATAATACTGCTCAGGAAAGGAGCCACCATGCAAATCGCAATCATCGCCACCGGCGGTACCTTCGACAAGGAATACAACGAGATAGACGGCAGCCTCTATTTTCGGGAGTCACACATCCAGGAGATGCTGAAGATGGGTCGTTGCCGCGTCCCCGTTCGCATTCAGGTTGTAATGATGAAGGACAGTCTGGAGATGGATGACAGCGACCGCCTGACGATCCTTGAAGCGTGCCGGTCAGCGCCGGAGTCGCGGATCATGATCACCCACGGCACCGACACGATGGAACACACCGCCCGCTTTCTCGCAGAAAGGATCAAGGACAAGGCTATCGTCCTCACCGGGGCGATGATTCCCTGCGCGTTCGGCAGTTCCGACGGTCTGTTCAACTTCGGCAGCGCCCTCTCCTTTGCCCAGGTCCTCCCGCCGGGGGTGTTCATCGCCATGAACGGATGCCTTTTTGAATCCAGTGACGTGTACAAGGACAAAAAGCTGGGGATCTTTCGGAAACGAGGGGATCAGGGCACATAACCCGGGTATCAGACGCTGCTCCAGAACCGCCGGTACTCCCCGTTGTTATCGTACAGTTCGGCCTGCCTGGCAGTGTCGAAGTGGCGGCCTCCGCGGCTGTCCGCGCCCACCCCGGCGATGTACGCCCAGTTTCCCCAGTTGCTCGCCGGGTCGTAGTCTGTCAGGGCGTGCTCGAAGTAAGCAGCGCCGGTCCACCAGGGTTGCCGCAGATCGTAGATCAGGGCGCTTGCCGCGTTCTGACGCGCCCGGTTGGACATGAATCCCGTCGCGGCGATCTCCCGCATCGCCGCGTCCACCAGCGCGTCTCCGGTAGTTCCGGTGATCCATCGGTGAAACACCTGCGGGTCCGCGGGCCCGGTTGAAAGACCCCGCGGGGCCAGGGGGCGGGCATGGCTTCCGTATCCGCTATAGGAAAAGAAGCGATCGCCCCAGGCGTACGCCTGAAAGTGGAAGAAGTCACGCCAGAGCAGCTCGAATCCCAGCCAGTACGTCGACTCGTTCGGTCCGAGCTGGTCTTCGTTGGCCTTGACCTCCTGCCAGACCTCCCTGGCTGAGAGGGTTCCGTGCGCCAGGGGCGCGCTCAGACGCGAGGAGAAGTGGGTGCCCAGCAGGCCGTTGCGCGTCTCCTTGTAGGTGCGCAGGGCGCCGCTGTCCCAGACAAAGTCCCGCAGCCGGGCGATGGCTGTGGACCTGCCACCGGCTGAAGGGCTCTCCGACAGGGTTGCCCTGGGTGGTCCGGGGGTGACCGCCACGACCGAGGGCAGCAGCTCGCCAAGTTCTGTTGCCCAGGGTGGCGGCGGTGGCAGATGCTCAGGCCGCTGCGTCGGCGCCGGAACGGCGAGACTGTCCCGTTCAACCTTGTTCCTGAACGATGAAAACGTCCCCGGAACGTCTTCAATAGCGAGAAGGGTTGTCGAGTCGGGGGTAACCACGGGAATGCCGGTACACGCAGAAATCTCCCGCAGGGAGTTCGCCTCTTCGGTGCCGGGCACCCGGGGGGTGACAACAGTGATTTCTTCGTGCGGTGCGAACTGCTGCTTAATCAGCGACACCGCATCAGCTGCGGTGGCCGTTGCCCTAACCAGGTGTTGTCCCAGTTCGCGGTAGGTGTCGGCAAGCTCGTCAACCGACTCCCGCCAGTATCGACGGTAGCCGGGGCCAAGCCGCGGGCTGCTCGTCTCGCGCACCACCGCGTCGTCTTTCGGGTCCCACAGCGCCAGCAGCAGGAGCCACCCGCCGCTCTCCTCCGCCATTTCTGCCGCTGCCACGAGGGAACGATTGTCTTCGAGGCGAAGGTCGCGTCGGTGCAGATAAATCACGCCGTTCATGGCTCGAACATACGCAGCATTCGTGGTGGTGGCCAACGATTTCCGCTCCCTGCCGAAACTGTCAATCACACACCAGAGGAACGTCGTCGTCCAGGGCAGCAACCACATCCCGCCACATCACCAGGGTAGACTCCGACTGGCGATGGATGACGTGTTCCAGATCGGGATAACGACACACCGTGCTCTCCGGGAACAGGCCACCCAGCACGCGCAGGTTGTAGCGAACGGCAACCACGTCATCGGCATCGCCCTGCAGTATCGTTATCGATCCCGGTTGCGGCGGATAACTTCGAAGTTCCCGATTCCAACGGGATAGCTCCAGCGCCCAGTTCACCGGAAAGTCGTAGCTGCCGAGGAGCCGACCGGGCCCGATCAAGGGCCGGTAGTGTCGACGAATCCTGCCGGTGAGCCGCGCCCAGGTGATTCCGATACGCCAGTGAACCGGGCGAATCAGCGGCGCGATGAGTACTCGATGTTGGAATGCCGGTGGCTCATCCCGGCGGCGAAGCTGTTCGCCATGGATAACCAGCGCGGTGGCCCCGGTGCTGTGTCCCAGACCGTGCCAGGGCTGCGGCAGGGGGTGGGCGCCCCGTTCAGGCGCGGTCCGCGCCCATTGCAACAGGTCCTCTACGGCCTCGCCGTATTCCGAAAAGGAACCGATATCTGCTCGCGGTCCATCGCTGAACCCGTGTCCGGGCAGATCGAAGGCCAGTACAGTAAACCCCGCTTCCGTGAGAAACCGGGCCAGTTCAACAAACACTCCCATGTGTGCCAGATACCCGTGGGTGAAGAAGACCGTTCCCCGGGATGGGTCGGCAGGTGCGAAGATCTGGACCCCCAGCATCCCGTTGCGCCAGGGTACCATTCCCATGCGGTGCGCGAAGGGCTCGTCCGGAAACTGTCCGGGGTCACCCCGCAGCGAGCGGGTTACCCGAAAGGCGGTATGAAACTCCCGCTCTCGCGGCCCAAGAGATTCCGGGGATAGCGGCTCAGGCCACCCCTGCCACTTCAGGGGTCCCAGCTCCTCCTGCA
>SKHA01000160.1 GCA_007117185.1 Spirochaeta sp.
ACCTCAAACTCCACCTCGGCGAAGCACTCCCCGGTGTGGCGGCTCATCACGTTCTCCGGGTTGGGCTGACTACCGTAGCGAGCGGACTTGCCGTACAGCGCCAGGGTCACCGCGTCCAGCAGGGTGGACTTGCCTGCGCCGGTGTTTCCGGTGATCGCGAAGAGTCCCGCCCCGGCCAGGGGTTCCGCCGTGAGGTCCAGCAGATGGTCTCCTGCCAGGGAGTTGAGGTTGCGCAGGCGGATGGTGAGAATCTTCACCGGTTCTCCTCCTGAACCTGTTCCAGCAGCTGCGCGAAGGCGCGAGTCAGCGCTCCCCGTGCCTCCTGGTCCTCCTGGTCGACCCGACCTTCAAGCAGGAGGGCAAACACCGCCGCGGGGTCATCGATCATCGACCCCAGCTGGTCTTCGCCGTCCTGCTGCTCCTCCGGGAGGGAAGACCCCGGGGTGCGCTCCCGCTGAACCTTCAGTACCTCCCACCGTCGCCCTTCGCCGGCCAGGCGCACCCGCTCGTTGATCTCCTCCGCCGATGCTCCCGGACCGACGGTGAGCTCGATCCACGGTTCCAGGGGCGGCGCGCCCCCGCCCTGGATGGTGCCGCCGCCGTCCGGAACGACGACGCCCTCCGCGCCCTGGATGCCGCCTCCGCCTTCCTCAACCCCCGCAAGGGTCGCCTCCACCGCATCAGCCCGGCAGGACAGTCGCAGCAGCGACCGGAAGGGGGGCACCGCAAGCGTCGTTACCGCGACCTCTCCGCCGGTAACCGCAACCACACAGACCTCCTTGCGGTCCCCCGCCTCGCTGAAGCTCAGTGGCAGGGGCGAGCCGGAGTAGCGGACCCGCGAGTCACCTCCGGCCGTCTGGGGACGGTGCAGGTGCCCCAGGGCAACGTAGGAGAACGCCGCGGGAAAGACAGCGCTGCTGACGCTGCCCAGCCCGCCGATGTGAATCTCCCGTTCGCTGGAGGACGTCTGACTGCCGGTGACGGTGAGGTGGCCCATCCCGATAAGCGGACAGTCGAGGCGCGAGGCGAGGTGCTCCTCCGCCACCTGCAGGTAGCGCTTGGCGATCCCTGCGGTGAGGGCGGCGCGGATCTCCTCGGCGCTCTCACCGGCGCGACCGGTGCGCAGGTCCCTGTCCCGCAGGAACGGTACCGTGGCCACCGCAACGGCGGGGTCCTCACGGGACGGCAGATAGAGCAGGGCGTCGGCGGGGTCCGCCGGGGGAAACCCCACCACGTGGGCGTTCAGGGAGCGCAGGATCCCCCCGGGAGCCTCCAGTTGCGCCGGGGAGTCGTGGTTACCGGCGATCACCACCAGCACGCAGGGAGCCTCGGCTGAGAGGGTGCACACGAAATCGTAGTACAGCCGCTGGGTGGCGTTGGAGGGGTGGGCCGAGTCGAAGAGGTCACCGGCGAGGATCAGGGCGTCGATCCGCTCTTCCTGGATCAACGTCACCAGCCACTCCAGAAAGCGCCGGTGCTCTTCCTGGCGGGAGCGGTCGTGCAGGAGTTTGCCCAGGTGCCAGTCGGCGGTGTGGAGGATGCGGTATTCCCGGTTCAATCGGTTACCTCGTTCTCCCGACCTCGAATCTTGCGCCAGCTCCACCACCAGGTGAACGCCGCGCCGGTCCAGTTGACCAGGGCAAGCCCCCACCATACCCCGTTGACCCCCATCCCCAGGGTAATCGCCAGGAGGGTGAATACCCCCAGAGGTGCCCCAAGCTGGCGGTACAGCCCGATCCAGAAGATCGCTCCGGGCTTCTTCAGCCCCTGAAGAATTGAGTTGGCCTGGAAGAGGATCACGTAGCTGTAGAACGTCACCGCCTGGATCTTCAGGTACGCGGTGCCGACCTTCATCACTTCCGGGTCGCCGTTGAAGACGCCGATAAGGTGATGCCCGAAGAAGAAGACCCAGGGGTACATCACCAGAAAGATTCCCAGTCCAATCAGGAGGGTGATGCGGTAGGACTGACGGATCCGTTCGATCTTACCGGCACCGTTGCTCTGGCCTACCATCGTGGCCAGGGCGATACTGAGGCCGATTGTCGGTACCAGGGCGATCTGCTCGATCCGGATCGCCGCGCCGTACCCCGCCACGGAAGTGGTTCCGAAGCGCCCCACGTAGGAGGTGATCACATAGGTGCCCGCGGCCATAGTGAGAAAGTTGAGCATCCCCGGCAGAGCCTGCCCCAGAATCTCCCGGAACGCCTCCACTCTGGGGCGAAAATCGCTGGCGGTTATTCCTTTGAGAATGCCCTGTTTCTGGCCACGCCGGGCCACATAAAAGATGCCCCCCGCCTGGACCAGTACCGTCGCCAGGGCTATCCCCTGGACTCCCATCCCCGGAATGATGGTGATCCCTCCCGGCTGCCACCCGAACATCAGCAGCGGGTCAAGACCGACGTTGACGAAGAAACTGATGATCAGGATGTTGCGGTAGGTTTTGGTGTCCCCCCGGGCCTGCAGACCCGAGTTCCACACCTGGCTGATCACAAAAAAGACCGCACCGAAGAGGAGTACTCGGGTGTAGCCCAGCGCCGCCGCCTGAGCCCCTGCGCCGCCCCCGAGAAAACCGAGGAACGGGCGCAGGAAGATCAGCAGGGGAATGCTCAATACCGCCGTCAGGACCACCCCGAAGGAGAGGGACTGGGCGAGGATGAATCGCGCCCGACCCTCGTTTCCCGCGCCCAGATAGTTTGAAATCAGCGCGTTGCTGCCGGAGCTGGTTCCCACTGCCACGGCCAAAAGCATTCCGAACACCGGAAAGCTGAGGGAGAGCCCCGCCAGAGCATCCGTAGACAGCTGCCCGCCCCAATACGTGTCAACCACGTTGTACATTGTATTGAAGAAGTAGCCGACGCTGGCCGGCAGGGCCATCCGGACCAGCCCCGGAAGAACGGGGCCCTCAAGGAGCCCCGCGGATGGTTCACTTTTCATCCCCTTACAATACGAATGCCCGGGGAAAATGCAAAGCCGGGATCACTCCCCGATAATCGTATCCGCCTGCGCCAGCACCTCCGGGGAGAGGGTGATTCCCAGCCGCCGGGCCACCGCGGGGTTGAGCACCATGGACATCTGCTCGGTGTCCTCAACAAGGACGGTGGGAATGGTGCCGGGGTCGGTGCCGCGGAGGATGCGGTCAACCAGCTCGCCGGTGGTGCGGCCGATGGCGTACCAGTCGAACCCCCAGGCAACCAGTACCTCGTTCTCCAT
>SKHA01000152.1 GCA_007117185.1 Spirochaeta sp.
CATCGCCCGCACCGTTCTGCCGTCGTCGTTCTGCTTCATGTAGAACGCCTTGATATCCCGGGGGTAGTCGGTGACGATCACCGGCCCCTTCAGATACTCCTCGGTGAGGTACTTCTCGTGCTCCGTCTGCAGATCGATGCCCCATTTCGGGGGGAAGTCGAAGGATCGGCCGCTCTGTTCCAGCGCGGCGATCGCCTCGGTGTAGGTCAGGCGGTGGAAGGTGCCCTGGGCCACGCTTCGCAGCGACTCTGTGATCCCCGGCTCGATGCGCTGCTCGAAGAACGCCATGTCTTCAGGGCAGTTCTCCAATACGTCTGAGAGCAGGTAGCGGATGAACTCTTCTGCCAGGTCCATGTTGCCACTCAGGTCGCAGAACGCCATCTCCGGCTCGATCATCCAGAACTCTGCCAGGTGGCGGGTGGTGTTGGAGTTTTCCGCCCGGAAGGTGGGCCCGAAGGTGTAGATGCGGTTCAACGCCGTGGCGTACGCCTCCCCGTTGAGCTGACCGCTGACGGTGAGAAAGCTCTTTTTGCCGAAAAAATCTTTCGTGTAATCAACCTCGCCGTCTTCGGTGCGGGGTGGGTTGCCCGGATCCAGGGTGGTCACCTGAAAGAGGGCTCCGGCACCCTCGGCGTCGCTGGCAGTGATGATGGGGGTGTGAAGATAGAGAAAGCCCCGCTCCTGAAAAAACCGGTGAACCCCCCAGGAGAGGCGGTTGCGGACGCGCATGACCGCGCCGAAGGTGTTGGTGCGCCCCCGGAGGTGGGCAATGTCCCGAAGGAACTCAAAACTGTGCCGTTTCTTTTGCAGAGGGTAGCTCTCGGCGGGGGCCTCCCCAACGATTTCTACCGCGGTGCAGGAGAGCTCTACCCGCTGCCCCGAGGCGGGCGACGCTACCAGCGTACCGGTAGCGATGACGCTGCAGCCGGTCTGCATGCGATCAATCTGGGGTTGCAGGTCCGTGTTGTTCTTGTCGATGATCCCCTGCAGCCCCTTCATACCGCTGCCGTCGTTAATCTCAAAGAAACAGACATTCTTGGTGTCCCGCTTGGTCCGCACCCATCCGGGGACGCGAATCTGCTCCTCCGAGGGATCGCTGTCCAGCAGCTCGGAGATGAGGTGGCCGTTGAGGAAGTTCATACGCCATTGGTATCACAGCGCGGGGGGTGAGGCAAGTCGATGGTCGCCGTATCTCGACAACGCCGGAGCGGCCGTTGTATCCTTCGGTCATGCCCAGAACAAGTGATCTTCATGTCAGCTCGGCGATCCCCTTGCTACCACCTCAGGAACTGAAGCGACGGTTGCCCCTTTCCCGGGAATCCGCTGAAACGGTGCTGACCAGCCGTGAGACAATCAGCAAAATTCTTGACGGTTCAGACCCGCGCCTCCTGGCGGTGGTTGGACCGTGTTCGATCCATGACGCGACGCTGGCCCGGGACTACGCCCAGCGCCTGCAGGTCCTCCGGGAGGAGCTGCAGGACGTCCTGTACGTGGTGATGCGGGTCTATTTTGAGAAGCCCCGTACCGCCCTGGGGTGGCGGGGTCTGATCCTTGACCCTCATCTGGACGGGTCTTACGCCATCGGGGAAGGGCTCCATATGGCTCGGGAGATACTGCTGTCGGTAACGGCGATGGGGGTGCCCGCAGGCAGCGAGATGCTCGATCCCCTCGTACCGCAATATATCGACGACCTCGTTTCGTGGGCATCCATCGGCGCACGTACAACCGAGAGCCAGACCCACCGGGAGATGGCCAGCGGGCTCTCCATGCCGGTAGGGTTCAAGAACGGTACCGATGGAGCGATCGAATCGGCGCTGAACGCGATGGTCAGCTCGTTGAGTCCCCACAGCTTCATCGGGATAGACCAGGAAGGTAATTCGGCGGTGATTACCACCACCGGTAACCCCGACGTCCACGTAATTCTCAGGGGAGGCCGAGGCGGGCCCAACTACCGCAGCTGGGACATCGTCCGGGTTGAAGAACTGCTCAAGCATTTTGACTTGCCCCTGAACATCGTGGTTGACTGCAGCCACGGCAACAGCGAGAAGAACCCCCGGAACCAGCCGAAGGTGCTTCAGGAAGTTATGCAGCAGTATCTGGCTGGACGCAGCTCAATCAAGGGGTTCATGGTTGAGAGCAACCTTGTGGAGGGCCGACAGGACCTTTCCGGGACAATGGCGGAGCTGACGTACGGCCAGTCGATTACCGATGCCTGCCTGGGTTGGGATGATACCGAAGAGATACTGAGGGCGGCAGCAGGGGCGCTGCGGGCAAAGACCGGAGGTGCCGGATGAACCCCGTAGCGCTTCGTGCTGCGGAAGCCCGACGGGCCGCCCGGGCGCTGGCGGCTGTTGACGGGGCCACCCGGGACCGGGCGCTGCTGGCCATCGCCCGCAGCCTGGACGAACAGGGACCGCAGATCGAAGAGGCGAACATCCGTGACCTCGAGGAAGGTGCCCGCAACGACCTGGCGCCGCCGCTGGTGAAGCGGCTGCGCTTTGATACGGAAAAACGCAGCGAGTCCGCCCGGGGGGTCCGATCGGTGGCGGCGCTGGCTGATCCGGTGGGTACCGTCCTTGAGAAGCGCGAGCTTGATACCGGGCTGATTCTCTCCCGGGTGAGCACGCCCATCGGGGTGATCGGGATGATCTTCGAATCCCGGCCGGATGCGCTGGTCCAGATCGCGGCGCTGGCGCTGAAGAGCGGCAACGCGGTGGTACTGAAAGGCGGATCTGAAGCGCGGGAGAGCAATCGGGTGCTCTTTCAGCTGATCAGGGATGCGTCCCTGGCCGAGGGAATCCCCGAGGGGTGGATTCAACTCATCGAAACCCGGGAGGACGTACGCAACCTTCTGGCGCTTGACCGCGAGATCGATCTGCTTATTCCCCGTGGTTCCAACGAGTTTGTCCGCTACATAATGGACAATACCCGCATTCCCGTGATGGGCCACGCCGACGGGATCTGTCACGTCTACGTTCACGCCGACGCCGATCCGGGGATGGTCGGTCCCATTGTGGTGGACTCGAAAACCCAGTACGTCGCGGTGTGTAACGCAGCGGAAACGCTGCTGATCCACCGGGAGGCCGCTGCGGGAATACTCCCGGACCTGGTGCGGGACCTCCAGAAGAACGGCGTTGAGGTGCGCGGGTGCCAGACGACCTGCCGCATCGTTCCTTCAGCGGCTGCCGCTACTGACGAAGACTGGTCCACCGAATACCTGGATTACATCATCTCAGTCCGGGTGGTTGATTCCCTTGAGCAGGCAGTGGAGCACATCAACCGTTACGGGAGCGGTCACACCGACGCGATCCTCACCGCGTCATCCGAGTCAGCCCAGCAGTTCATCCGCTCCGTTGACTCTGCATCGGTGATGTGGAACGCCAGTACCCGCTTCGCCGACGGGTTCCGCTACGGTCTGGGAGCAGAGGTGGGAATCAGCACCTCCCGCATCCACGCTCGCGGTCCCGTGGGGGTGGCGGGATTGCTCAGCTACAAGTGGATTCTTGCGGGGAACGGTCAGGTTGTGGCGGACTACGGACCGGGCGGACGCACCTTTACCCATCGGGAGCTGTGAGTGGACCAGCGCGATTTCTCCGGTCTTCAGCGACTGGTGGTGAAGGTGGGAACCAACGTCCTCTCCCGCAATGATCGTCTTGATCGGGAGTATCTCCAGGAACTTGCTGCACAGATTCAACACCTCAGAGGCCGCGGGATCGAGGTCTGCCTTGTCACCTCCGGGGCGATCGGCCTGGGGGCTCGTGAGCTGGGCCTCACCGGGCGGGTCAGCGATATCGTGCTGCGACAGGCTTGCGCGGCGGTGGGGCAGCCGATCCTGATGGAAGAGTATCGGCGCGCTTTCCAGGCTGCGGGGATCCTCCCGGCGCAGGTCCTTCTCACCAGGGAGGTACTCAACAGCCGCAGCAGTTATGTCAAACTGCGTAACGCCGTGGAACGACTGCTGGAGCTGGGGGTCGTGCCGGTGTTCAACGAAAACGACAGTGTTTCCGTCTCCGAAATTGGAAGCGCCTTCGGCGACAACGATCGTCTGAGCGCCCTGATCGCCAGCAAGGTGGACGCGGAGCTCCTGATTCTTCTGAGCGATGTAGGGGGGTACTACAGCAGTGACCCCCGAACGGACCCGGAGGCCCTGCTGCTGAGCCGGGTCGACGGGGTGACCGCGGAGATGACTGCGGCGGCGGGATCGGCAGGGTCCATGGTGGGGACCGGCGGGATGGTGACCAAACTGCAGGCCGTCAGGATCGCCGCTTCCGGCGGCTGTCGCGTGGTGCTGGCCCACGGCCGGGAAGAACGTGTTCTGGATCGGATCGTCTCCGGCGAGGAGGTAGGAACGGTGTTCAGCGCCCATCGGCGCCTGCGCAACAAGAGCCGCTGGATCCTTCACAGCGCCCCTCGGGGGCGCATCGTTGTCGATGCCGGTGCTCTGGAGGCGATCCGCAACCACAAGAGCCTGCTTCCCCGGGGAATCGTCTCCGTGGAGGGAACCTTCGAATCCGGTGACGTCGTTCTGGTGAATGAAGCGGCAAAACTGGTGTCCGCGTTCAGCAGCCGCGAACTGGAACGGCTGGCGGGGCTGCACTCATCTCAGATCTCCACCGTTCTGGGAGGGGCAGACGACCGCAAGCTTATTGCCCGCCCGGAGGAGATGGTCTTCCTTGAAGACGATGGAATAGAGGAGTCGGGGGTATGAACGGAACGATAGGCGTCCGCAATATGGTGGTTTCCTGTGTATTCGGTGTTCCTGATACAGAGCGCCAGACGGAACAACCCATAGAGGTGGACATCGCCGTGGACTACGACATCACCCGGGCGGCAGCGACCGACGCGATCGCGGCGGCCCTGGACTACTCACGGGTGGTTTCGATGGTGGAAGAGAACCTGCGCTGGCAGAAATACCACCTGCTGGAGGCGGCAGGGCAGGGTCTGGTGGAGATGATCATACAGGCGTATCCCTTTGTCTCCCGGGTGCGGCTGGAGCTGCGGAAACCGGAGGTACTCCCCGGTACGGCGGTGAGCTTCCTTCGCCTGGATACCCTGGAAGGGGCTCCGATGGATGAGGCGGCAACCGTTGACTGATTTTCCCACCCGGTGTATCTTCTGCCGGTAACGCCGACATAGGAGGCTATGAGACATGGCAGGAAAGATTTCAAAGAACGCCAGGCGCGAAGGTGCTCAGGCACTGATGAGTCGCTGGGGTGGAAAGATCGTGATGAAAAGCGTTTTCGAGAACGGAAAGATGAAGCATTTCGCGGTCTGCGACAAGACTGGACACCAGGGACGTCGTCCCAAGGACCTGATGTAGGGCTCTATGGTACTGGTCTGTGATACCCGCGGCATTGCTGCGGGTTTTTTTGTCGTTACGCGAAATGCCGATGCAGGCAACGCCGGTACAGCCAACGGCGGTGTCCGGTGATTCTCTCGGGCCGTGAGATTCGAGCCAATCTGGGCAGCCGGATCATGATTGAGCCGTACCGGGAAGACCAGCTGAACCCCAACAGCTACAACCTGAGGCTCCATAACGAGCTGCGGGTATACCGCAACACCGTGCTGGACATGCGGGTGGAGAACTTCTCCGATACGCTGCTGATTCCCCCGGATGGGCTGGAACTGGAACCGCATAGACTGTACCTCGGGCGCACCGAGGAGTACACCGTTACCGACGGCTTTGTTCCCATGCTTGAGGGCCGGTCTTCCATCGGGCGGCTGGGGTTGTTTGTGCACATAACCGCAGGGTTCGGCGATGTCGGATTTCGAGGCTACTGGACGCTGGAAATGTTCTGCGTGCAACCGATTCGCATCTACCCGGGGGTGCAGATCTGCCAGGTCTTTTACCACACCATCCAGGGGGATTACGACCCCTACAAGAGCGGCAAGTATCAGAATAACTCAGGGATTCAGCACAGCCTGCTTTACAAGGATTTCGAGAACGGGAGCCCCGGGGAGGAACCGGGCTGATCGGCCCGAAGGATCCCACAGGGCTGGTGTGATCACCCCGGCTGCCAGCGCTGATCCCGCAGGACAAGACCGTACTGTTCTTTCAGTACCCGCTGAAGTCCCTGGTGCAGCTCCACCGCAGTGGGCTGGATCAGCGTGGCCTGGTCCTTCTTCAAGCCGCTGGTCAGCAGCGTCTCCAGGAGCATCTTGGCGGCCAGAAATCGCTGGTACTTGTCGATCCCAAAGATCAGCGGTGAATCCAGCAGGGCAATAACCTCCCAGGTGACCTGTTCTGCCTGGCTGTAGCGTCCCACGTCCTTCTCCTGATCCGACACGCGCAAGGGAAGTTCTCTGACGATGCGGGCACGGTTGGCGCAGAGGTGGCGCAGGTCGAAGAGCCCGGTGGCACAGTTGAAGAGAATGCGGTTGCCCTCGGATTCCTGACGAAGAACCTCTTCCCGGGAGATCGCCGGGCCGATATCGGCACAGTTCAGGTGGCCGGCGTCGTCCCTGACAAGAATCCCTCCCTTCACGTCAACAGGGGTGCGAAAGGCAAAATCGAAGCCGGCGGGAGCCCCGCTGAGTGCGGTTATGGCCAGAGACACAGGGTCGACGGTGAACCCGATGTTGTCCACATTGCCCAGATAGACGAATCGTTTCCCTGCGGACAGCAACGTGCGGTAAATATCGCCCAGGACCTGGAAGTTCTGGCCGTGGCCACCAGGGAACCCCAGGGGTTCGCCTCCGGAGGTAAGGAAGAATGAGAGGGGGCGGCCATCCCCGCGGTGGGTCAGAGCGGCCAGGAGAGGTTGCCGGGCGTGCAGGGTATCCAGGAGGACATCCCGGTCGTCCAGGTCTGCCAGAAGGGGGCTGTGGCGGTACCGTTGGTAGGCCTCCCTGAGGGGTTGATCGGTGGCACCGGAGGTCATCTCGAAGAACGGCAGCACCGGCTTGAGCCCTTCCGGGGGGGTGACCCCCTCGGAGGCGGCGGTCTCGCGGTAGAGCCGGCCTGCGCGCAGGATCATCCGAAACTTCAACTCCAGAAAGGACGGCCCGGCGGTCCCGTCGGGGTTCACGAACGCCGGGGTCACCCCTTTCGGCTTGCCGGTGACCTCCGGGGCCAGTCGCTGAAACTCAGCCTCGTAAAGGTGAAAGAGGGATTCGTCAAACCCTGCATTTTTGATGCGATCGGCGTAGCTTGAAGCGCTGCCTCCGTTCAGGACCCCGTAGGAGAGGTAGGGATACAACAGAACGCCCAGGGTGGTCAGCTCCTGCAGAGAGAGTGTTCTTGTGCCGTCGGGGTTGCTGACTCCGTAACGGTCCGGGTCTACCTCCGGAGCGACTTCCGCCAGATGCCGGCGATACCGTTCCTCCGGCAGGGTATAGGTGGACAGCCCGGCACGATCGATGACCTTTGTACCGTCAACACCGGGAATCTCCCGGGCTACCACCGTGTTCGGGGGGGTGTAGTCAGGGTCGTTGCAGATCGCAAGAATCTCCTCTGACCGCTCCGCGTCGATCCCTGCTTCTTCCATCTTTTTTCGCAGTTCCGTCATCGGTCGTCCTTTTCGTGAATGTGTACGGCGTGGCGTTCTGCTGCGTAGGCTGCCCCGTACAGCGAGACCTCGTAGTCGAGAACCAGAAACACCGGAATGGTCTGCAGCAGCCTGATCATATCGGGCTGGTAGTTTCTGGCGAACGCCTTGAGAAAGCGCGAATCTTCCATGAAGAACGACCGGTTTTTGGTAACGATGCCTCCGGCGAGGTACAGCCCCGCGGTGGGCAGAAAGTGCAGGGCCGTGGTGGCCGCAGCGGCGCCATAGTTGCGGACGAAAAGCTCCATGATCTGCCGGCCAGTCTCATCGCCGTTGTGGGCGGCGCTGGAGATCTCTTTGCCATGATCGCTCTCTGCGGCAAGATCGCTCAGGGGTGAGTCCGGGGGAATTCTGCCGGTAGCGGCGAAGAATCGCAGGGTATTGGCAAGACCCTGCCCGGATACAAACAGTTCTGCTCCCGGAGCGATGCGGTAACGTTCTTCTACAAAATCGTAAAGTTCCCGGGAAAGCTGGTCGTACGGCGAGAACGAGTTGGAGTGGCCCCCCTCCGAGGGGAACGCCAGATACTCGTCAGGCAGGGAAATAAGGTACCCCACGCCCAGCCCCGTCCCGGCGCCGAGGGCGGCCCGGACCGTACCCCGTGGGGAGGGGTGGGAACCGTCGGGGTGCTCCAGTTGCAGGATCTGCCCCTGGGACTCTTTCAACTGGGGTATGCCGTAGCTCACCGCGGTGAAATCGTTGATCACCGTCACCGGGATTCCCAGCTCGCTTTCAAGCAGGTCCGCGTCGATGGTCCACGCCACGTTGGTCATACGGCAGATGCGATTCTCAACCGGCCCGGCAGCGCTGACGCACACCCCGGAAAGGCCGGGTAGCCCCGGCATGGAACGGGAAATCCCCTCTGCGAGGGAGGACAGTTCTCCCGTTCGGTAGCGGAATCGCTGGTGGACCTGGAACGTTCCCTCCGTTGCGGCAACCAGCGCTACCGAGGTGTTTGTTCCGCCGACATCGCAGGTCAGGTAGAATGTTTCTGAGTTCATAGGTGGAGGCCAATTTTAAAGGGACTCGCCTGGATGCACAAGGCTGAAGGGTCGCCCTGCTGTCCATCAGCGCACTGCTGCACCACCTCACTTGAGAAAAGCAGGAATTACCAATACAATCTACCAGAGGAATGGAGGTCGAATGATAGTCAATGACAGGAAGTATCGCCTGGTGACCCGGAGCGACTTCGACGGTCTGGTCTGTGCGGTGCTTCTTCGGGAAATGGACCTCATTGAAGAGATCAAGTTTGTCCATCCCAAAGATATGCAGGATGGTCTGATTGCGATCACCTCCGATGACATCACCACCAATCTCCCGTTTGTGGAGGGGGTGGGGATGGCCTTTGACCACCACGTGTCAGAGACGATTCGGGTGGAGAAGAAGGAGAATCACATAATCATCCCGGATGCGCCGAGCACCGCCCGGGTGGTCTACCAGCACTTCGGCGGGGCCGAGCGGTTCCCCACGATCAGTGAGGCGATGATGACCGCTGTGGACAAGGGCGACAGCGCCGATTTCACCATGGAGGAAGTGCTGCAGCCGGAAGACTGGAACTTGCTCAACTTCATCATGGACGCCAGGACGGGCCTGGGCCGATTCAGAAACTTCCGGATTTCCAACTACCAGTTGATGATGGACCTCATCGATTACTGCAAGGATCACGATATCGAAGATATCCTCCGTCTCCCCGACGTGGCAGAGCGGGTGGAGCTGTATTTTGAGCACCAGGAACGATTTCAGGAGCAGATGAAAAGCACCGGAAAGGCGTTGGCCAACGTTCTCTACGTGGATCTGCGCAGTCAGGAGACGATCTATGCGGGAAACCGCTTCGTGAAATATGCTCTCTTTCCGCAGACCAACGTTTCGTTACAGGTCCTGTGGGGATTCAAGCGGCAGAACACCGTTCTCACCGTGGGCAAGTCCATCTTTGATCGATCCTGCAAGACAAACGTAGGCGAGCTGATGCTGAAGTACGGGGGCGGGGGCCATCACGCCGCTGGAACGTGCCAGATATCCAGCGACAACGTGGATCAGGTTGTCAAGGAAATCATCGAAGCGCTGACAGAATAGTATGAACAAAACCACACACACCTTTCTTGATGAGTCGGGGATTCAGGAGAGACTCGCGTCTCTGCAGGATGCCTGGGGAGCGAACCGCGACGGGATTCAGGATGCCCCTTCGTCCCGGGAGGTGAACAACCACGTGCATACCCGATACTCCTTCAGCCCCTATACCCCTGCCGCAGCGGCGTGGCACGCCAGGCTGGCGGGTTTGCGAGCTCTGGGCA
Source organism: Spirochaeta sp. (assembly GCA_007117185.1). Classification (GTDB taxonomy): domain Bacteria; phylum Spirochaetota; class Spirochaetia; order DSM-27196; family Alkalispirochaetaceae; genus Alkalispirochaeta. The sequence goes on from SKHA01000152.1 coordinate 9,839, forward strand.
GCGTTGATCACGAGAGTATCGGCGCTGCTCCCGAACTCATGCAGGCCGGCCGGATCATCGGCATCGGTACCACCGTAGGTGTGGAAGTGCGGGTTTCCTTTGCGGGAACGCCCTTCGCCGGGCGGCGTCTGAACAACCCCGATTCCGACGGCAACGCCTATATTGTGATCCACGGGGTGCCCGATCCGTCGATCCCCAGGATGGCGGCGTTTCTGGCGCCTCTGGTGGCGGCTCGGCGCCGTCGGAACGCCCGACAGGTAGAGCGGCTGAACGCGATCCTTGAGCGCAGCAGGCTGCCTGCCCTGGACTACCCCGGGGATGTGGAAGCCATCAGCTGGGTTCACCACGGGGGGACTGTCACGGAGCGCCACATCCTGTACGCCCTGGCGCTCTTGCTGGAACGTACCTTCTCACGTGGCCCAGCCCTGGCCAGTGCCGTTGAGGAGCGGTTCGGACTGGCCATGACGGGGACCCAACGGGAGCAACTGGAAGACCCGCAGAATCCCCACTACCTCTACGACGTGCTGGGGCTGTTCAAAGGCGGGTTTGTGGATTCCTTTTTCGTGCAGCCTGACGAGGACGAGTGCCTGCCCTACCACCAGGTGAACGAGTTCGCCAGGGAGATCGGTGCGATCCCGGCGTACTCCTACCTGGGCGACGTAGGAGAATCTCCCACTGGAGACAAGAAAGCACAGACGTTTGAGGACAGTTTTCTTGACGAGCTGATCCAGTGGGTCCCCCAGGCGGGGTTCCAGGCGGTGACGTACATGCCGCCGCGAAATACGCCGGAACAACTCAAGCGGGTACAGGCGCTCTGCCGCGACGCAGGGCTGCTTGAGATCAGCGGGGTGGACATCAACTCCAGCCGCCAGGTCTTTACCTGTCCGGAGATCCTGCAGCCGGAGTTCCAGCACCTGAACGAGACCACCTGGGCCCTCATCGCCCACGAGAAGCTCTCCGCCCGGGAGCCCCGGCTGGGGCTCTTCCATCCGGGGAACCCCCTGGCGGGAGAGCCGCTGAGGGAGCGCATCGCCCGGTACAGCAGTGTTGGCAGGGAGTGCGACCCCCACCACCCCGAGGCGATGGCGGAGCCTGCCGGGGCTACCTGAGCATCTCCTGCCCGCCGGTGACCGGTACCGCCTGGCCGGTTTCGTAGCGCTGCTCCACCACGTACAGGATCGCCCGGACCACGTCCTCACCGGTACAGCCGCGCTTCATGGGCACCCGCTCCTCGTAGGAGCGGCGAACGTCCTGGATTGTCTGCGCTCCGGGAACCTTTCCTGCCCGCAGGTACTGAACAAAGAGCCCCCGGTCGGGATCGCTCCAGAGGGGGCCGTCCAGAAAGTTGCCGGGACAGATCGCGTTTACCTTGATATTGTCCTCGATCAGCTCCATCGCAAAACTCTGGACCAGACCGATTCCGCCGAACTTGCTGCCGGCGTAGGCGCCGTTCTTGTTGCTTCCTGCCAGACCGCTCTTGGAGTTGATCTCGATGATGTCCCCGGACCACGCCGGGGCGCCCATGGCCTTGGCGGCGGCGTTCTGCGTCGCCAGAACGGGGGCGCAGTGCTTGGTCACCAGGAAGAATCCGGTGTAGTTGACGCTGGTGACAAACTGAAAGTCTTTCAGGGTGAGTTCGCGAACGCTGCCCGCCTTGAGGACCCCGGCGTTGCTGATCACCAGATCCAGCCCGCCGTACAACTGTACCGCCTGAGCTACCATCCCGGCGACGGATTCTTCGTCGGTGACGTTAACCTCGACGGCGGAACAACGCTGACCCCCAAACTCGATATTGAGGGCATCAGCCTGGGTCCGTGCGCCGTCGATGTTCACGTCCGCCAGGATCACCTGGGCCCCAGCCGTGAGAAGTCCCCGGGCGATCTCAAGGCCAAAACCCTGGGCGCCGCCGGTGATCAGAGCCACGGCGTTGCGGACCACGTCGTTTCGTGTTGACGGGGCAGCGGCCCAGGTGGCGG
>SKHA01000290.1 GCA_007117185.1 Spirochaeta sp.
ACATGGCGGACGGCTACGCCCGCGCTACAGGAAAGCCTGCGGTTGTCCTGGTGACCTCCGGACCGGGGGCAACCAACACGATAACGGGCATACTCACCGCCCAGATGGATTCGGTGCCGATGATTATCGTCACCGGGCAGCAGACAACCTGGAACCTCGGGATGGACGCGTTCCAGGAAGCAGACGTTTCCGGTATCTCCTACCCGGTGGTGAAGCACTCGTATCTTGTGAAAGACGCCCGGGACCTGCCCAGGATCATGAAGGAAGCGTTCTACATCTGCCAGACCGGACGCCCCGGACCGGTCCTCATTGACGTGCCCAAGGATGTTTCCAGCGCTACCATTCAAACAGACTATTCCGAAACGTTTGATCTGCCGGGTTACAATGTCCCTGCAGAAGCCCGGACTGAGCTGGTTGAACGTGCCGCGTGGCTCCTGGAGCGCGCCCGTCGACCGCTTCTTCTTGTCGGTCACGGAGCGGTTATCTCCGGTGCTGAAAAAGCGATCAGAATTCTCGCTGAGAAAATGCAGATCCCTGTGGTGAACACCCTGCTAGGAAAGGGAGCATTTCCGGAGACCCACCCCCTCTCGCTGGGGATGCTGGGGATGCACGGCACGGCGTACGCAAACCGCGCCGTTGAAAATACCGACCTTCTCTTCTCTATCGGCTCACGATGGGATGATCGCATCGTCGGCGACCCCAAAAAGTTCTGTCTGAACGCGCAGAAGATCCACCTGGACATTGACGCGGCAGAGTTTGACAAGACCCTGGCGATGGACCTCTCCATCCAGGGAGACGCCGCACTGGTGGTGGAGCAGATCAGTCAGATCGCCTCACCGGGAGATACCGCGGACTGGCTCTCACGGATCGAAGTGTGGCGTCGGGAGTACCCGCTGAAGTACAAGAAGAGCGGAAAACTCAAAGCGGAACACGTAATGGACGAGATGTATCACCAGACCGGGGGAAACGCATACATCACCACCGACGTGGGCCAGCACCAGATGTGGGCAGCCCAGTACTTTCTCACTGACCACCGCTTCCAGTGGATTACCAGCGGTGGCGCCGGAACGATGGGCTTCGGGCTTCCCGCAGCGATCGGGGCACAACTTGCTCATCCGGAAGAGCGGGTAATTGCAGTGGTCGGAGACGGTGGTTTTCAGATGACCATGTGTGAACTTGCAACCGCGGCAATCAACAAACTGCCCATAAAGATCCTGATCATCAATAACGCGTACCTGGGCATGGTGCGGCAGTGGCAGGAGCTGTTCTTCGAGAACCGGTTGTCCGGAGTGGATATGGTGGGCAATCCGAACTTCGTCAAACTCGCCGAGAGTTTTGGTATCAAGGGGTTCCGGCTCAAGCGCAGCGCTGACGTCAAGCGGGTGATCGCCGCGGCTCTGGCGTATAACGATGGACCCTGTGTCATTGATGTGGAAGTTGCCAAGGAGGACAACGTGTATCCCATGATTCCCTCCGGCGCAAGTTACTCGGAAATGCTGACAGAAGCACCGAAGATCAAACTGGCGAAACCAGTGGGGAGCACGTAATGAGTACCGCAATGTTGAATCAGGAAGTAGTTACCGAAGGGTACCGAAAGCACACCATCAGTCTGCACGTGGCAAACCGCCCGGGAGTCCTGATACGGATTTCCCTGGTCTTTGCCCGTCGCGGCTACAATATCGACAGTCTGGTGGTCTCGCCCTCCAACAATCCGGATTTTTCGATGATGAACATCGTCGCCTCCGGCGACGAGAAGACCCTGGACCAGATACTGAAGCAGCTGAACAAGCTGGTGGATGTGATCCACGCTACCGACCGTACCGGTGAGGACATTCTGCAGCGGGAACTGGCCCTCATCAAGATCCACTGTTCCGCTGCGGAGCGGACCGAGCTCCTGCAGCTGGCCCATGCCCTGAACTGCGAGATTGTAGACCTCAAAGAGGCAGTTCTGGTACTCCAGGTAACCGGTTCGTCTGAAAAAGTAGACAGTGTGACAGAAGTTCTCGGAACATATACGGTAGTAGAGCTGGTCAGGACGGGAAAGATCCTGATGGCCCGGGGCGAGCAGCACACAGCGTAACCAGGAAAAGAAGGAATACATGGCAACAAAAAGAAATCTGTTCAATACCGTCTGGGATCTCCATAAAGTTGGCACCCTGGAGTCAGGGCAGGACCAGCTTTTCATCGGGCTGCACCTGATCCACGAGGTCACCTCCCCCCAGGCGTTTCAGATGCTGGAGGAGCGCGGATTGACTGTGCTGCACCCGGAGCGGACCTTTGCTACCGTTGATCACATCGTCCCCACCGCCAGCCAGGAACGCCCCTTTAAAGACCGTCTGGCTGAAGAGATGATGCAGGCGATTGAAAACAACACCGCCCGGCACGACATCGAGTTCTTCGGCCTGCGGACCGATCACCAGGGGATCGTCCACATTATTGGCCCGGAACTGGGTCTCACCCAGCCAGGAATGACCATTGCCTGCGGGGACAGCCACACATCCACCCACGGAGCGTTCGGTGCCATCGCCTTCGGGATCGGAACGTCCCAGATCCGTGACGTCCTGGCGACGCAGACGATGGCCCTGAGCCGCCCCAAAGTCCGGAAGATCAACGTTACCGGAACGCTGCAACCAGGGGTGTACGCCAAGGACATCATCCTGCGTATCATCGCCGAGCTTGGGGTAAACGGCGGGATCGGCTACGCCTACGAGTACAACGGAGAGGCGATTCATCAGCTCTCCATGGAAGAGCGCATGACCATCTGCAATATGAGTATCGAGGGGGGCGCCCGGGTGGGCTACGTCAACCCGGATGAGAAGACTTACGAATACCTGCTGGGACGGCGCTACGCCCCCCGGGGTGAAAACTTTGAGCGCGCAGTACAATTCTGGAGCGAGATCGCCAGCGGTGAGGATGCGGAGTACGACGACGTATTCGAACTGGACGCCAACACCCTCAAACCGATGGTCACCTGGGGAATCACCCCGGGCCAGGCGATCTCCGTTGATGACCGAATGCCCGACCCGGATCGTCTGCCGGAAGAACAGCGGGACATCGCAGTAAAGGCGCTGGAACACATGGGATTTGCCGAAGGTGACCGGATTCGGGGCAAGAAGATCGATGTCGCCTTTCTGGGCAGCTGCACCAACGGCCGGATCAGCGATCTTCGGGAAGCTGCCCGGATCGTCCAGGGGAAAAAGGTGGCGCGGTCGGTGCGGGCTTTTGTTGTCCCCGGGTCCAAGCAGGTTTCCATGCAGGCGGAACGGGAGGGATTACCCCGGATCTTCCAGGACGCGGGCTTTGAATGGCGCGGCGCCGGGTGTTCCATGTGTCTGGCCATGAACCCGGACAAATTGGAAGGTCGTGAGATCTCCGCTTCCAGCTCCAACAGAAACTTCGTGGGACGACAGGGGTCACCTTCAGGAAGAACGCTGCTCATGAGCCCGGCGATGGTAGCCGCAGCAGCGATCGCCGGTGAGGTTGTGGACGTGCGCGAGCAGATCGCGGATCTGCAGCCGGTAGGGTAAGGAGAAATGATGACCGAGATAAAGAAGGCAATCAAACAGATTACCGGACGGGGAATGATCGTTCCTGGAAACGATATCGACACGGATCAGATTATTCCTGCCCGGTACATGAAGGTAGTGACCTTTGACGGATTGGGAGAGTACGCATTCTACGATCTGCGTTACGATGAGCAGGGGAACCCCAAGAAGCACCCCTTCAACGAACCACGTTTCGCCGGTGCCTCCATCCTGCTGGTAAACAGAAACTTCGGTTGCGGTTCCTCCCGGGAGCACGCGCCGCAGGCGTTGATGCGCGCGGGAATCGCCGCGGTGGTGGGGGAATCTTTTGCCGAGATCTTCGCCGGAAACTGCACCGCCATGGGAGTTCCCACGGTGACGTTGGAGGGTGCAGCGATTCAGGCGCTCACGAAGATCGTCGATGCGGACCCCACCGTAGAGATGACCCTGGACCTCCCCTCCTCCACCATCAGCTGCGACGGCCGGGAGTTTCCCTTTGCCATGCACCCCTCGTATCGCAGCGCCTTGATCGCCGGCAGCTGGGACTCCACCTCGGTGCTGTTGTCCAACGTGGAGAAGATTGAGTCCCTGGTAAAGCGCCTGCCCTACCTGAATGGATTTGCCCATGGCTGAGCTGAACAGACGGTCCCGAATCATGACCGCCGGGGTGGAACGCACCGCCAACCGGGCGATGCTGCGGGCGGTGGGGTTCGGTGACGACGATTTCGTAAAGCCGATTGTGGGAATAGCCAGCGCGGACAGCGACGTCAGCCCCTGCAACATGCACCTGGACGATATCTCAAAGATATCCCGGCGGCGATTGAAGGAGCTCGGAGCGATGCCGATGCTCTTTCACACCTTTGTTGTTACCGACGGTGAGGCCATGGGCCACGAGGGCATGAAAGCGTCCCTTATTTCCCGGGAGGTGATCGCCGATATCATCGAACTGGACGCGCTGGGCCACCAGATGGACGCGCTGTTAGGGGTAGGCGGCTGCGACAAGACAATTCCCGGCACGGTGATGGGGATGGCCCGGATGAACGTCCCCTCCATCTTCGTCTACGGCGGAACTATCGCGGCGGGAATCCACAAGGGAGAGCGGGTGGATATCGTCAGCGCCTTTGAGGCGGTGGGAGCGTACAGCGCCGGAAAGATCACCGAGGAGGAGCGCCTGGCGATAGAGCGGGCGGCCTGCCCCGGTGCGGGAGCGTGCGGCGGCATGTATACCGCCAACACCCTGGCCTCGGCGATGGAAGCGCTTGGTATGAGTATTCCTGGGTGCGCCTCGGTCCCCGCAGTGAGCGATCTGCGCCCCTGGGTGATGGAAGCCAGTGCGGAGGCACTCTTCCACTGCATTCGGGAGAACATCACCCCCCGGGATATCATGACCAAGAAAGCGTTTGAGAATGCCATCCGCGTGGTTATGGCTTTGGGTGGATCAACAAACTCGGTGCTGCACCTCCTGGCTCTGGCGCATGAGGTTGCGGTTCCCCTGGAAATCAACGAGTTCAACCATTTCTATGACACCACCCCCATCCTCACCAACATGAAGCCCGCAGGGAAGTACGTGATGGAGGATCTGTTCGCCGTTGGCGGGGTGCAGATGGTGATGAAGATGCTCCTTGACCAGGGCCTGCTCCACCAGGACTGCCTCACAGTGACCGGCAAGACCATCGGGGAAAACCTGAAAGACGTACAGGTGAAGCTTGAGGGGCAGTCGGTAGTTCACAGTTTCGATAACCCCGAGCAGCCTCGTGGACCCATCGCGATTCTGCGGGGCAACCTGGCACCTGAGGGGGCGGTGGTCAAGACCTGCGGACTGAACGAGTTCAGCCACACCGGCCCGGCCAGGGTCTACGAGAACGAGGAACACGCCCTGGAGGCGATCCTCAACGATGGGGTATCTGCGGGGGATGTGGTTGTCATTCGCTACGAAGGACCCAAAGGCGGCCCGGGAATGCGGGAGATGCTCTCGCCCACCGCGGCAATCGCCGGGGCGGGGCTGACGAAGGAAGTGGCCCTCATTACTGACGGCCGATTTTCCGGAGGCAGCCACGGAATGGTGGTGGGCCACGTCGCTCCGGAAGCACAGACCGGCGGTCCCATCGCCCTGCTGCGGGACGGCGACATCGTCACCATCGATACCCGGAGCAAGAGCATTTCCGTCGACCTCTCCGATGAAGAACTTGCGGCGCGAAAACGGGACTGGAAACCGAAAGAGACAATGTACCCCCGGGGAGCGTTGCAGAAGTTTGCCAGACTGTGCAGCTCTGCATCCAAGGGGGCGGTCACCAGTTGACCTCTTCCCTGTGACGGCTTGAGGGACCCTGCCGGGACTGCGCAGTGCCGGGTCAGCCGGTGAGACCCAGCTCTTCCAGCCGCGGCACCCCCTCGGTTGGCGGTTCACCCTTCAGGCGGTCCGCCAGGGAACGAATCTCCGCCGAGAGGGGGCGGTCTTGCCGCAGCGGCGGAACCTGCCTCCGAACCCAACGGTAGATCCCTCCGGCGCCCCCCCCCGGGGCGGCGATGTCCAGCGCTTGCGTGGCGGTGATCAAGTGCATCGCCACCAGTTCCCTGAGTCGCGGAACCACCTGGTAGAGACGCCACCCCGCAAGGGTGCTCATACTGACCACATCCTGGTTGGCCCCGTTGGTTGACCGCGTCTCCAGCACATACCGGCTGCGCGCTGCGGCGTTGATCTCTCCAGCCAGGGCGGTTGCGCTGACCTGCAACCCCATCAGCCCGGAGTGCCCACCCGGGGGCATCCCCGTGAGGAACGGGGGCAGCCCGCCGTTGAGGTTCACGTCGGTGATCCGGGCGATCTGCCGTTCCAGAAGGTTTGCCACCACGGCAATCGCCAGGGCGATTGAATCGCAGGCAAAAGCCGGTGCGACTCCCTGGAAGTTGCCACCATGGATTACCGTCTCACTGGCCAGGTCAAACACGGGGTTGTCGGTTACCCCGTTGAGCTCCCGGGTGAGGATCGAACCGGCGTATTCCAGCGCTTCCACCGCTGGGCCCAGGATCTGGGGTATGCACCGAAAGCTGTAGGCGCTCTGAAGGAGATCGCTCTTTCCTGGAGCCGGATCATCGCCGAGGATCTGCAGCAGACACCGCGCCACCGCTATTTGCCCGGGGTGTCCCCGTACCTCCTGAAGCTTCGGCGTGTAGGCCTGCCGTGGCAGCCCGAGGACGTCCACCATCAATGCCATCGAGGCCAGCGCGGGAGCGATCAGTGTAGCCGCATCCCACCACGCCAGGATCGTCAGGCCGGTACTGACGGAGGTCCCGTTAACCAGAGCCAGGGCGTCTCGGCGACCAAAACGGTAGCGTGTGAGACCGAGAATCTCCAGCACCTTCTCCCCGGGCCCCTGCAGAAAGGGCCCCTCCCCCATCATCGCCAGCGCAACGTGGGCCAGCGGGGTCAGATCGCCACTGGCGCCGACACTGCCGTAAGCCGGAACCTCCGGTTCCACCCCTGCGGAGAGAAAAGCTGCGATCTGCTCTACCAGCTCGATGGACGCCCCGCTGTATCCGCGAGAAAGGGTCAGGACGCGATGAAGCATCGCCGCCCGGACGGCACGCCCCGGCAGAGGGTCCCCCGTCCCGGTGGCAAGGTGATAGATGAGCTGTTCCTGGTGCGCCCGGGGGCTGTCCCCGGCCTGATGCACCACCAGCGGGCCGAACCCGGTGGTGATTCCATAGACCTGCTCACCCGATGAAATGATCCGGTCCACCAGAGCGGTGGCGCGGGACATAACCTCCCGGGTCTCTGAAGAGAGGACGAACTGCGGAGGGTCTTCTACAAGACGGACAAACCCGGCGAGGGTCAGCTCTTCCCGGTGGTCAATGACGCAGGGATCACTCATTTTCCCGCTGATTGCGGATAACCCGAGCCCAACTGTCCTTCAGGGTTACCGCCCGATTGAAGACCGGGTGTTCCGGCGTGTCCAGTCTGGAGTCCCGACAGAAATAGCCCATCCGGAGAAACTGCACCGTTTCTCCGGCCTTCAGTTCCTGCAGCGCAGGCTCAAGATACCCGTTCATAACGGTGCATGAATGCTCGTTGATGACGGTGGTGAAATCGTCAGCCTCGTCCGGATCCTCCCGGGTAAACAGGGGTTCAAAGAGTCTGATGTGCGCCGGTAACCCGTGATCCGCCGAAACCCAGTGAATTGTACCCTTCACCTTGCGCTGGTCCGGGGTCTCACCGCCACGGCTCTCAGGGTCATAGGTGCAGAGGATCTCCTGGATCTCTCCGTGGGCATCCCGTACAACGCCGGTGCACGTTACGTACCAGGCAAACTTGAGGCGCACTTCCTTCCCAGGGGCCAGGCGAAACCATTTCCTGGGAGCGTCCTCCATGAAGTCTTCCCGCTCCACCCAGAGATTTCCGGTACAGGGTATGCGACGGATATCCACGGTGGGGTCTTCCGCACTGGTGGACGCGTCGAACCACTCAACCTGGCCGGCGGGCCAGTTGGTAATGGTCAGCTTTACCGGGTCAACTACCCCCATGAAACGTGGAGATCGTGCGTTCAGATCCTCTCGTTGGGAAAACTCCAGCAGCGCCAGATCGACGGTGCTGTTGGTCTTGGATACACCGATGCGACGGCAGAAATCTCTGATTCCCTCGGCGGTGTACCCCCGGCGGCGCATTCCGCTGATGGTGGGCATTCGCGGATCGTCCCAGCCCTCCACATACTTCTCCTGCACCAGCCGCAACAATTTCCGTTTACTCATCACCGTCCAGGTGAGGTTGAGTCGGGCGAATTCGATCTGCCGCGGTACGTGGGGAACCGGCAGGTGCGAAAGCAGCCAGTCATACAGGGGCCGATGGTTCTCAAACTCCAGGGTGCAGATCGAATGGGTTATCCCCTCGATCGCGTCGGACTGCCCGTGGGCAAAATCGTAGGTCGGGTAGATGCACCAGTCGTCACCGGTGCGATGGTGCCGGGCGTGGCGGATGCGGTACAGCGCCGGGTCGCGCATATTGATATTGGGGTGGGCCATATCGATCTTTGCCCGGAGAATGCAATGTCCGTCGGGAAACTCCCCCGCTCGCATCCTGGCGAAGAGTTCAAGGTTTTCCTGACGTGGCCGATCCCGCCAGGGGCTGTTTCGGCCCGGCTCGGTGGGGGTGCCCCGGTATTCCCGGATCTGATCTGCTGTCAGTTCGTCTACATACGCCAGGTCATGCTCGATCAGGTGCAGCGCCCACTGATACAGCTGTTCGAAGTAATCCGAAGCGTAAAAGAGCCGATCATGCCAGCCGAAGCCGAGCCAGCGGATATCCTGCTGGATGGAATCGACGTACTCCACGTCCTCTCTGGTAGGGTTGGTGTCGTCAAACCGCAGGTTGCAGGTTCCAGAAAAATCCTGGGCGATTCCAAAGTTCAGAACGATGGACTTGGCGTGACCAATGTGCAGGTACCCGTTGGGTTCAGGAGGAAAACGGGTGGCTACGGTGCCCCCGAAACGCCCGCTGCTGTTATCCAGAGTGATCTGATGGCGGACAAAATCAATACCTGTTTCAGGTGTTTCGTTCATTGAATATCCTCAGCGTTCAAAGGTATGGCCATCGAAACCCCACATGTGACGCGGCGGGTTGGTAAACTCCACGTACGTCCGGGATGCAGGTACGTTCAGGTGAATCTCCGACAGATCGCAGAGACGACGAGTCAGCTCCTCCGTCTTGTCCTCAGGAAGACCGAGACTCTTGAGCTCGATGAGACACGCCGGTTCGCGGATCCCTCCGAACAGGAGCGGTTGATTCTGCTCAAGGTGAACCATCACGTAGGATTCCGGCTTGCCGAGAATCTCCGAGGTGGACGACGAAAGCGAGAGCATCAGCTTCTCCTGCGTTTCCCGGTCGGCCAGCTTTGTATTGGTGATAACCCGTATCAATGGCATGGTGTGTTTCCTTTCAGGGGCTGCTCCAGTGGAGTCAGCTCTCTCCGGCGAGACCGATCTCGGCGGCGACGGTCTGCATCCCGGCAATCGTCTCGCTGATCACGTCGTTCAGGGGTACGCCCATCATCTCAGCTCCCGCAGCGATCACCTCACGATTCGCCCCGGCGGCGAAACTCTTCTCTTTCCATTTCTTGGTGACGGACTTGGTCTTCATATCCAGGATGCTGCGGCTTGGACGTACCAGGGCGGTAGCGGTTATCAGCCCGGTCAGCTCGTCAATGGTATAGAGGACTTTCTCCATGGGAGCTTCCGGTTTGTCCTCGGTGAACATCTGCCAGGCATGGCTGCGGATCGCCCGAATCCACTCCTCCGGCCAGTTCTCTTCGCGAAGAATCGCGGTGGTTCGATGGCAGTGCTCCTGAGGGAACTTTTCCCAGTCCAGATCGTGGACCAGACCGATGATCCCCCATTTCTCCGGGTCCTCGTTGAGGCTGCCGGCATAATGACGCATCACCGCCTCCACCGCCCGGGCGTGGTTACGAAGGTTCTCCGTCTCGGTGTACCTGTACAGAAGCTCCAGCGCTTCTGAGCGTGTGGGTGTTCTCGGCTCCGCCATGGCGTCAGGATACCCCACTCGAGGGGGTAATCACAACCGTGTTGATGGAGTCGTCGCTATGGCTCACCATTCGAAAACCGAACTCCTTCTCAGGGAGAAATCGAAGAGCCTCTCCCCGGGGGTCGATCTGTTTCCACAGCGAGGGGGTGCAGTACTGAATGATGTTCTCCCGCTGCAGGATACTGTCGGTGTGATAATGGCCGCAGAACAGGTGTATGGTCAGTTCCTGTCGATACCGCTGACACACGTCCACCAGAGCGTCGGCGTTGCCCAGGGGGTAGTTGTGCTCCATCCAGGTGCTGACACCGGTCAGTACGGGGTGATGAATCCATACCGGCAGGTCCCGACGATGCGTCCCGACACGAGTTCCTCCGGCGAAGGACTCCAGCAGGGCGTCAAACCAGGCGATCGTATCCGGGTGCAGGGCGCCGTCCGCCGTATCGACAAGAATCATTTCCTGACCCCCCGCATCCACCAGCCGGTCCAGTCGCGGCCACCGGGCATCCCGGCGATACCGCCGTCCGAAAGCCTCCTCGAACAGGCTTCTGTCGTCGTGATTTCCCGGCAGAACCAGGGTTTCCAGCCCGGAACGGTCAAGGAACTCCCGTACCCGGCGATATAACGGCAAAGAACCCACCTCACGGGCGATATCACCGGTGATGACTACCACTGCGGGATTGAACGTGGCTGCCTGGTCAAGAGCCCATTGAAATGCCCCCCAGTCTTCCTCCACCGCCAGGTGCGGGTCGGTAATGTGTACGTATACCACCGCGCCATTATGGTACATCACCGCACTTCGCGCTACACTCTCCCCCCATGAGCACCCTGGTTTATCTTGATTCGTGGATGGTTATCGTTGCCAAGGAGGCCGGGGAAGCGGTCCAGACCAAGGACAACGCGCAGAAATCGCTGGTGCAGCACTGGCGTGAGGTTCTTGGGGATTCCCGGCTGCAACCGGCGCACCGCATCGATCAGCCGGTGAGCGGTCTGGTGGTCCTCTCCCGCACCACCGAGGCGTTCCGATCGCTTCAGTCGGCGTTCATGGACAAGCACGTGCAGCGGTATTATCTGGCGGTTGTGGATACTCCACCGGAGCCGGCTGAAGGCGTTCTCGAGGATCTCCTGGAACAACGGGGTACCAGGACGATGGTTGTCCCGGAGGGCTCGGAAAATGGGAAACACGCCCGCCTGCGCTACCAGACGGTTGGCTCAACCAGACACCACACCATCGTTCTGGTAACCCTTGAGACGGGGCGCCACCACCAGATTCGGGTACAACTGGCCAGTCGGGGTTGGCACGTTGTGGGTGACGCCCGCTACGGAGCCCGGCGGTCCATGCGGGATCGCAGCATCGCCCTGCACGGATGGTACCTCTCGCTGCCGCACCCCGGGCTGAGCCTGCCTCCCGTCTCACTTACCGCGTCCCTCCCGGACACTCCGCTGTGGCGGGGCGTGGGAGAGTCTCTCACCCTTCCTTCGGCGGCAACAGTTTCTCCAGCGCGTTGAGCAGCGAGAGGATCAGGTGCGCGTCAGTGCGCCTGGCCATCCCCACCCGTTCGATCATCCGTCCGTAGAGCGCCCGCCCGGGATCAAATCCGAGACGCGGCAAAATTGCCCGGGCTTTGCTGTGCAGAGCCTTCATCGATCCGGGGTCGGCATCACCCTGGTGGGGTGAGAGAACCTCGAAACGCAGTGGTGCCAGCTCATAACAGTAGACCATCACCGCCTGGGCCAGGTTCAG
>SKHA01000138.1 GCA_007117185.1 Spirochaeta sp.
CACATCGCTTCGCTGGCGACGTTCGCCTACGTGGTTGCCGCTGACCGCGGAATTGTGGAGGCGGAGTTGGTGGCGGTTCGCTTCGGCAGACCCTTCTACGACGGGCAGATTATCGCCAACGTGGACTCGGGTATCAACTCGCTGGCGGACCTGGACGGCAAGAGCTTTGCCCGTCCCGACCCCCTGAGTACCTCCGGGTGGATCATTCCCAGCCTCTCCATCCGCGCCGCCGGGGTGAATCCGGACACGGACATGTCCGTGGTGGACGCCGGTGGGCATACCGGGGTGGTTACCGCGGTATACAACGGCCAGGTTGACGCCGGAGCCACCTTCGTGGACGCCCGGGGAAACATCCAGGCGGATTTCCCCGACGTGATGGATCGGGTCAAGGTGGTTGATATCTCAGCTCCCATTCCCAACGATGGCATCCAGTTCCACCCCTCGGTACCCCGGGAACTGCGGGATCAGCTGGTGGACGCGTTCCTGCAGATTTTCGCGACGGAAGCGGGGGCAGAAGCGTTTGGTGCCGCCTACCAGTGGCAGGGACTGGAGCGTCTCGGTGACGACTTCTACGATCCCTTCCGCCAGGTTCTCCAGGCTGCGGGGGTCAGCGCTGCTCAGCTGATGGGTAACTGAGAAAGCCACTGAATCATGCTTGAGTTCAAAGGGCTCTACAAGACCTACGATGACGGCACCGAGGCGCTCAAGGACGTGAGTTTCTCGGTGGAGCCGGGAGAGTTTCTGGTTGTGATCGGGCTCTCCGGCTCCGGTAAGTCAACGTTACTTCGCTGCACTAATCGTCTTGTAGAGCCCACGGCGGGTCAGATCCTGTGGGACGGAACGGACGTAACTGCCGCCTCGGCGGCGGAACTTCGTACCGTCCGTCGCCGGATCGGAATGATCTTCCAGCACTTCAACCTGGTGAAGCGGTTGAGCGTCACCCAGAATGTTCTGACCGGGCGGCTGGGATACATGCCCACCGGCAGCAGCATGCTCTACCGATTCTCCCGGGAAGACCGCCGGGCCGCCCTGGCGGCGCTGGAGCGGGTGGGGCTGACCCAGCAGGCGGACAAACGGGCCAGCGAGCTCTCGGGAGGTCAGCAGCAGCGGGTGGGTATCGCCCGGGCGTTGATGCAGAACCCCCAGATCATCCTGGCAGACGAGCCGGTGGCCAGCCTGGACCCCGTTCTGGCTCACACCATTCTGGGATACCTTGAGCGGCTCAACCGGGAGGACGGCATCACCGTGATCTGCAGCCTGCATTATCTTGATCTGGTACAGCGATATGCCACGCGGGTGATCGGCCTGCGGGACGGCCGGGTGGTGTATCGCGGTACCGGCGCGGATATTCGGACGATGACAGACGAGCAGTTTCATGAAATCTACGGCGAAGAGGCGGAGCGGCTGGCGCCCAACGTTTCGGGAGGTGCCCAATGAGCATCTTCTCACGAAAAACGCCGCAACAGCGCGAGCAGAGCAGGCACTCTCGGGTCACCAGTCGATCTGCTCAACAGGATCCCCTGGTGACACCAGCGGTTGCGGCGGTGTTGTCGCTGCTGATACCCGGACTCGGTCAGGTCCTCAGTCGGCAGTGGCAGCGGGGAGTACTCATCCTGGCATCCTTCGTCAGTGCCGGGGTCATTTTCTGGTCCCGCATCGAGGAACTCGGGCGGCGAACCACCCCGGGGTGGCCCCGGATGGTGCGCTCCTTCCAGCGCAGACCGGGCTTTGTGACCCTTGTGGTGGCGATTCTCCTGCTTCTGTGGCTCGTCTCCGCCTGGGATGCCTGGCGGTGTGCCCGGGAACGGCGCCGACCCTTCTCGGGGGTGTTTGGGCTGGTCCTGGCGGTGTTCTTTGTTCTCGGGTGGCAGATTGCCCAGATCGACCTGGTTCGACTGGTTCGGGAAGCCCCCAACGCGGTGGCGCCCCTCTCCCGGGTTCTGTGGCCCTGGGAAGCGGCGATCGAGTTCTCCGAAGAGACTCTGGAGGCGCAGGCCCGAATTCTGGCGTTCTCGGTGCCGATGGACGATGCAGGGGCGCTGTTGCCCCCACCGCCTCAACCGGAGCCCGTCCCGGGAGAACCGCACCTCATCAGCACCCCCAGTGTGGGGGAGCTCTCCCGGCAGGACGGCAACAACCTGCCCGTCCCGGGCTCCCCGATTACCCTGCGGGGAGAGAACTTTGCCGCCGACATGGAAACCCTGATCTGGTGGCGGGACACCCTGGGCAATGAGTTTCGCCCCCGGGAGCGCGGCCAGTATCTTACCGTGACAACCGACCGCGACGGCGCCTTCGAGGTGGAGATGAGGATGCCCTACAGCCTCGCCCCCCCCAGCGCCGGGTCGGACAGTTCGATCCATACCGTTCTGGCGCGGCAGGTCTCCCGCGCTGGCGGCGCCCGGGCCAGTCAGGCCCTGCGGCTGACCATAAGCCGCATGCTCGAAACGATCTTCATGGGCATGATGGCCACCGTCTTCGGCATCCTCTTTTCCATCCCGGTGAGCTTTCTCGCCGCCCGTAACATCATGTCCGGCAGTCGCCTGACCATGGCGCTGTACTACATCACCCGGACGATCCTCAACATCATCCGCTCCATCGAGCCGCTGATCTGGGCGCTCATCGCCGTGGTCTGGGTCGGGCTGGGACCCTTCGCGGGAATCGTCGCGTTGACGGTGCACTCAGTGGCTGCCCTGGGCAAACTTTACTCCGAAGCGATCGAGGGAATTGACCCCGGACCGATCGAGGCGATTCAGGCCACCGGGGCCAACCGGATACAGACGATCCTCTTCGGCGTTATTCCGCAGATGATCTCGCCGTTCATCAGCTTCTCCATCTACCGCTGGGACATCAACGTGAGGATGTCCACGGTAATCGGTCTGGGCGGGGGCGGAGGAATCGGCTTTCTCCTGGTGCAGTACATCCGCCTTCTGGACTACCGCAGCGCCGGAATCGCGGTATGGTTCATCGCCGTCACCGTGGCAATCCTGGACTACGTCAGCGCGGAGATCCGAAACCGCCTCATGTAGCTTCGGTACGATAGGCCTGGACCATCTCCAGAAGGTGGTTGCTCGTGGCGGCGACGCGAGCCAGTTGTTCCCCCATTTCGGCCATCGCCTGCCGGGCGATCCCGGCGTTTCCGTCGATTCCGGTCATTGATTCGGCGGTTTTCGCGGAGACCTGCGCCGC
>SKHA01000218.1 GCA_007117185.1 Spirochaeta sp.
AGGGTCCAGAAAGACACCGGAGTGTGGATCAAGCGGACCGGGTGCGCCGATGCCCACATGACTGACCGGACCGGCGTCCTTCAACGCGCGGAGAATCTCCCGCGCCAGCGCGTCTCCCGTGGCGGGGGTGAGGAAGCGGTCGAAGGGTTCAACCTTGTTTTCGCTCTTCTCGTCGTTGAAGCGGGCCAGAACTGTCTTGGTAGCGCCGATATCGATCACCACCGGTGATCCCGCGGACTGGTGTGCCATGGAGGTCTCCTTTCCCGATGCGGCGTTACCCCGCTCAATCAGACAGCAGTAACCCCGGCGGCGCGAACGATCTGCTTGAGCTCGTCCACCTGCTCCTGGGGCAGCTGGGTTGTGTACTGTGCGTAGGGATACGGCTTCTCCAGCATCTGGTATTTGCCGGTAGCAAGCGGGTTGAAATTGAGCAGTTCCAGCGAGTGCTCCCCGGGAAGATCATGCACAAAACGGGCAATCCCGGCAATATTCTCCGGCGAGGTGGTGGTGTCTGGAATGAGGGGCACCCGAATGAGCATGGTTGCCCCCTCCCGCGCCAGGAACTCCACGTTTTCCAGGATCATTCGGTTGTCCACCCCGGTATAACGGCGGTGCTCCTGTGGATCCCACAATTTGATATCCGAGAGGAACAGGTCCACATGAGGCAGAACGTCCCGCAGTACGTCCCGGTTGGTCTGGAGGGTGGTCTCGATCGCCGTGTGCAGCCCCGCTTCCCGGCAGAGCCGCAGCACCTCCCGGGCAAACGTGGGCTGCGCCAGTGGCTCCCCGCCGGAGAGGGTCACCCCACCCCCGGAGTTGCGGTAGAAAACCTCGTCCCGGCGCACCTCAGAGAGGATCTGCTCGGGGGTGTAATCGCTGCTGTCCCAGCGCAGCGCTCCGGTGGGACACGCTTCGATGCAGCTGCCGTGGCATTCGCAACGGGATCGGTCGATGTGGATGAACCGCCGCTCCCCCGGGCGCGTTGAGATCGCGCCGTTCGGGCAGGCCGCAACGCAGCGCTCGCAGCGGATGCACTGCTCCGGGTGATACATCACCAGCGGCTTCATCGGGATCCCTTCCGGGTTCTGGCACCATGTGCACGCCAGGGGGCACCCCTTGAGAAACACGGTGGTGCGGATTCCCGGTCCGTCGTGGAGCGCGAAACGCTTGATATCGAAGACCCGACCGGACAACACATCGCCACCAGAAGCGGTTGGGTCACATCTCATACGCGGTCCGACTGATGATCTCGTTCTGCAGTTCCGGTGCCAGCTCCACGAAGTACGCGGTGTATCCGGCGACCCGGATCGTCAGGTTCTCGTGCTCCTCCGGGTGCAGCTGCGCCTGCAGCAGGGTTTCACGGTTGACCACGTTAAACTGGGCGTGGTGAATTCCCAGCTCCACCAGACCGAGGAGCAGCGCCACGAACTTGGCACGTTCCTCGCGGTTGATGAACGTCCGGGGGAGAAACTTCATGTTCAGCAGGGTGCCGTTGCCGGCGTGGCGAAAGGGCAGGCGCGCCACCGACTGCAGCAGCGCCGTGGGTCCCGAGGTGTCCCGGCCGTACATCGCCGAGACGCCGCCGTCCGCAAGCGGTTCTTTGGCGCGGCGCCCGTCGGGGGTGGCGCCGACATTCTTGCCCATCGGCACATGTGCGGAAACAGTGTACAGCCCCATCTGGTAGGGCCCGCCCCGGGCGTTCACAAACTCCCGGAGTCGTCGCGCCACGTGGTCGGCCCACTCCGCGCCGAGTCGGTCTACCCATTCCTCATCGTTCCCGTACTTCGGCGCGCGGTAGATCAGCATCCGCCGCAGCTCCTCTGTGCCGGCGAATCCCGAGCGCAGCGCTTCCAGCAGCTGCTGCCGTTCAATCAGAACGGGCTGACCGTGGGGGGCGGCCTGACCGTGGTGGGCAGGCTCGGTCGGCTCGGCGCCGTATACCAGCGCTTTCAGCGCCGCCAGGCTGTCGGCGACGTTGGCCACCTGGATTGCCTGGATGCCCGAGAGGTTGTACCGGGCGCCACCGGCGGTCACATCGATGCCGCGGGCAACGCAGTCCTGCACCACCCCCGAGAGAAACGGCGAAGGCAGAAACTCCGCGTGCATCCGGTCCACCGCGTCGCAAAGGGGGATCATGCGGTCGATAAAGTGGTCAACCTGGCGGCGATACGCCTCCTGCAGCGCGTCGAAGGTGTCGTAGTCGTTGAGGGTGCCGGTGGGCAGCCCGATCTGCTTGCCGGTGAGCATGCAGACGCCGTTGTTGAGGGTCAGCTCCAGGACCTTCACCAGGTTGAACATCGCCGCGTCGCTCCACCCCAGGTTGTTCCCCGGGGTGGAGATCTCAACGCATCCCACCACGACGTAGTCCCGTGCGTCGGACTCTGCAATGCCAACGTCCTGCAGCGCCGGCATGATGCTCTCGTCGTTCACGATCTGGGGCATTCCGCTTCCCAGACCGATTACCCGGGCACACTCCTCCACGAACTCCCGGGGCGAACCGCTCCACAGCCGCGCAGTCAGGTTGGGTTGTGAGAACCCGATGTGCTCCTGCGCCTTGAGGATCATCCAGGACAGCAGATTGGTAGCGTCAGCGCCGGCAACCTCCGCCAGCTGCCCCCCGATTGCAACGTTGAAGCCGATGGGAAATCCCGCGAAGTACTCCGCCGATCCGGCGTTGCGCAGGTACACGATCTGGTTGAACTTGATCCAGAGCGCGTCCAGCAGTTCCATCGCCTCCTCGAGGGTGAGACGCCCTGCCTGCAGATCCGCATCCAGGTACGGAAAGAGATACTGGTCAGCCCGACCGGGAGAGAAGGAGGAGGCGTTGGACTCCATCTGCAGGATCACGAAGAGGAACCACACCGCCTGCAGCGCTTCGTGAAACGTTTGGGCAGGCCGCTCTGCCAGGGCGCGGCAAATCCGGGCTACCCGCTGAAGGTCCGAATCGGGATACCCGGAGGCCATCGCTTCCGCCTTCCGGGCGTAGCGCAGGATGAACTCCGCTGCGCCTTCCATCGTTATCGCCACCGCCCGCAGGAAGTCGGCCTGCCCTTCCTGATCCGAAGCACCGGCCGTCTCCAGCTCCCTGAGCCGCGCCAGCGCCTCCTCGCGGATACCCGCGGGGCCAAGGGTGAGCCACCGCTGAACATCCGGGCAGATATGCCCCTGAGCGTGATCAGTCTGG
>SKHA01000008.1 GCA_007117185.1 Spirochaeta sp.
GATGACGGTGATGCGTCCAGGATCGGTGAGCACGTAGTAGCGAAGGGTCTGCGGCGGCTGCCCGTCGCCAAAGCGGTAGGTGACGGTGAAAAGATCCCAGACGAGGGAGTCGGATCGGTGCTCCGCGATCTCGCGCACGTTGCGGAGGAAGAGTTCCGGGGTCAGGCCGGTGTGCTCCGTTTCCAGATCGATGAACTCGACCAGCCCCTTCACGTTACCCTCATCTCCCGAGAGAGAAAACCCATGGACAGCACCGGCGCTGACGGGTGGTGCCCTGAACTCCCACCCCTGGGGCAGGCCAAAGGAGTGACCGCTCACCACCAGCCGATTGGCATACCAGGGGAACTCCCCGCCGCCGTCAGCCGCAGACAGCTGTCGTGGTACCAGAGTCAGGGGATCTACCGGCCGTGAGGGGGCAATGCCGGCGCATGACCCCAGCACCGCCAGGAGGGCCACACACACTTTCCACGCGGCCAGGCGCACCGGGCAGATCGTTACAACTCGCACGTTCTATGAGTATAGGGTGGCCCGGGGTGGGTGTCAAAAAATCCTATCTGCATGTCTTTGGCGATGGCGCCTGCCCCAAATAGTCAGGTATCATAAAGGGCCATGAACCACCAACCCCTTGTGGATTGCCAGAGCCACCTGGTCCCGCCGTTCCTGCTGGAGCTGATAGAGGAGCACGGCTCTCCCGGGCTGGCGGCCACGCGAACCACCCCGGAGCACCAGGCCGATCAGGGAATCGTGGTCACCTTCGAGGGACGTTTCTCCCTCCTGCTGAAGACCGCAGGGTTCACGCCGGAGGCGGCGCTGAAGCGCATGGAGGCAACGGGAATAACAGCATCGGTGGTGAGCCTCAATATGCCCGGGGCGGAGCTCTTCGCGCCGGACTCCCGGGTGGCCGTGGCTGCCCGATGCAACGACTGGCTTGCCGCTGTGTGCACGGAGTCCCGAGGTCGGCTCGTGGGCGTTGCGCAACTCCCCTGGCAGGACGCAGAGGCGTCGCTGCGGGAGATCCACCGGGCAATCGGTGAGCTGGACATGCGGGGGTTTCTGCTGCCTTCCAACATCGCCGGCACACCGGTGGACGCTCCGGAGTTCCACCAGATCTATCGCGCCATCGCCGCTCTGGATGTACCGGTTCTGATTCATCCCGCCCACCCCGGGTGGAGCGACACGGTTCTGGACTATTCGATGGTCCCCATGCTCGGCTTCATGACCGACAGTTCCATTGCGGCGCTGCGTCTGGTTCTCTCCGGTTTGACCGAACAGATCCCCGCCCTTCGGGTGGTGCACCCCCATTGCGGCGGAATCCTTCCCTGGCTGATGCCCCGGGTGGAGGAACAGACGGAGCGAAAGGGCCGGGGCCGGGAGAACATATCCAGCTCCCCGGGTTCGCTGTACAACGAATTCTATCTCGATCTGCAGGCACCGTCAGCCGACCAGATCGCCTGGACCGTCGCCCACAGCCGGGCGGACCGGTTGCTCTTTGCCACCGATGCCCCCTGGGTGGACCCGCAGATGATGATCGATGTCTTTATGGCGGCAGAGATGGACGAGGATACTCGCGCCCGGGCGGCCTGGCGTAACGCTGCGGAACTCTTTCGGATCGAGGGTCTCGGGTAGGGGACGAACGGGGTTCCGTGGCGGCAGTACAGCGTGCCGGACTCGCCTAATCGCCTGGTGTGCCCCGTCGGGCCTCGATCGCCCGCAGCACCGCGGCGGTGTCCAGGTCGCCCCAGCCGGCACCTTCCGCTTCGATCAGCAGCTGCCGGTGCACCGCGCCCAGCGGCAACTCCACCCCGGCCAGCGCGGCGTAACGGGTAATCACATCCAGGTCCTTGCGGTGCTGGGAGACCCGGGAGTGAGGTGAGAAATCCCGGTGCACCAGCTTCTCCCCCTTGCTGTCCACCGCCCGGGAGTACGCGGCGGTCTGCCGGACGATGGAGAGAAACCGGGACGCATCGATTCCCAGTGATTCGGCAAAGACCAGCCCCTCGGCCAGGGCAGCCCGATTGAGCCCCAGCACCAGATTGGTGGCCAGCTTGGCGCGGCTTCCCGATCCGGAGTCACCAACGTATAGCGCCTGCCCGGCGACCCGAGCAAAGAGATCCGCACAGTGTTGGTAGGCGTCGCGGGCGCCACCGACCAGAAACACGCCGTTGCCACGGCGGATATCGTCAGACGAGCCGGACAGGGGAGCGTCCAGGTAGGAGAGGCCCGCTGCAGCGAGGGCGGTGGCCAGGTGGACGCTGTCGGCAGGGTCGGCGGTGGTGACGTCGACGATGGTGTGACCGCCAAACCCAAGGACCCCATCCGGTCCGGTCAACGCCTGAACAACCTGGTCTGAGCTGAAGAGCGCCACCACCAGGAATGCTGCTCCCTGGGCGACGGCGCGCAGGGAGTCGCAGGGAACGCCGCCGGCGGCGGCCAGATCTGCCCGTCGGACGGGGTCAATATCGTACCCCAGGACGGAAACACCCGACTCAATTAGCCGTTTCCCGATGGCGCTGCCAACCAGCCCCCAGCCGATGATTCCGACCCGTTCCAGCGCAGGGTTATCCATCGTCACGTACACGGCCCCGAAAGGTTCGGAAAAAGAGGAAACGTACTCCCACCGCTGCCGCAGCCAGCAGCAACCCCACCAGATCCGATTGCAGCCCGTACGCGAGAGAAAACAGCCCCGCCAGACCGAACAGAACCCGGGACGGCCACGGCCAGTAGGTGACGAAGTACCCCTCGATACAGGCAACCAGGTAAATGATCCCGATGATCCCCGAGACCACCGCCCCGATTGTGGCCATGGTGCCGTGCTGCATCAACAGCGCCGGCGAGGCGGTGAACATAAAGGGAATGATGTAGCCGGGCAGTCCGAAGAAAAACGCCCGCATAGCGACCCCGTTGGGTTCGGCCCCGGCAATGCCGGCAGCAGTATACGAGGTGATCGCTACCGGTGGGGTCAACCCGGCCAGAGCCGCATACATGAAGATGAACAGGTGCGCCGCCAGCGGGGCGATGCCCATCATGGTCAGCGGCTGTACCAGCGTTGCCGCCAGGATGATATAGACCGCAGTGACGGGCATCCCCGCCCCCAGAATTATGGCGGAAACCATGGTGAAGACCAGGCCGAGGATCGCGTTACCACCGGCAAGGCTAACCAGCCCGCTGGCGATCTTCGTACCCA
>SKHA01000319.1 GCA_007117185.1 Spirochaeta sp.
AGACCAGGGCGCCCAGTGGTGCCCCAGCCCTCGTGAGGTGGCCCGGCGCAGCGAGTGCGTCTTTACCATCGTGGGCTACCCCGCTGACGTTCAGGAAGTAATCCTCGGTGACGACGGGGTGCTGGCGGGGTTCCGGGATCGCGCCGGTGACTCCTCCGCCGGCCCGGACACCACCGCCGCCCCGCCGATCCTGGTGGACATGACCACCTCCCAGCCCGCCCTGGCGGAGCGTATCGCCGCGGCGGCGTCGAAGCAGGGCGCCCTGGCGCTGGACGCTCCCGTCTCCGGTGGCGACGTCGGTGCCCGTGAGGGAACCCTGGCGATCATGGTGGGGGGCGATGAAGGGGCGTATCAGCGGGTTCTGCCCCTCTTCGAGGTGATGGGCAAGACGATCAAGCGGATGGGTGGTGCCGGAACGGGGCAGCACACCAAGATGGTCAACCAGATTCTGGTGGCCAGCGGAATCGTCGGTACGGTGGAAGCGCTGGTATACGCCTCCCGGGCGGGGCTTGACCCGGAAGAGACGATCAGCGTCGTCGGCAGCGGCGCCGCTTCCAGCTGGTCCATCAACAACCTGGGGCGCCGCATCGCCGCGGACAACTTCGAGCCTGGGTTCATGATTCGCCATTTCGTCAAGGACATGCGGATCGCCCTGGAGGAGGCGGACCGGATGAACATCGCCCTGCCGGGACTCGCTCTGGCCAGGCAGTTCTACTCCGCCGCGATGGCCGAGGGCCTTGCCGAGAAGGGCACCCAGGCGCTCTATCGGGTCTACCAGCGCCTCAACGGACCCGACGGTACCTGACCGTCGGAGCGTACTGCCAGCGGTTTCCCTCCGGGTCTGCCCGCAGCAGGGTGACGAAGATCTCCTCTCCCGGCAGAATGCGCACCACCTGGGGCATCGCCCCGTCGGCGGTCATGTTCACCAGATTGAAGCCGATGGTGGCCTCGATCTCCTCGCGAAACCCGTTACCCACAAAGACCGCAAAGGTGAGGTCGTACTGCTCCGCCCGGAACTCGATGTTTCCGGTGAACGCAACCTCCCCGCGGTGGTCCGCAAAGTCCCCCTCCCGCAGGTCCTCGCCGTAGACCACCTCGAAGGGGGGCAGCCCCGGGTGGGCGGCGTAGTAGAACTGATTCTCCCGGGGGGGCAGAGCCTCCCCGTCCAGACCGCGAAAGAGAAAGGGGATGGACTGCATCCGGCCGTTGTGCAGGGGCACCCGCACGTCGAAATGGAGGTGCGGCCCCGAGGAGACCCCGGTGTTGCCGCTGAAGCCGATGAGATCCCCCGCCTGGACGGTGTCGCCCACCGCCACGGCGGCCCCGCGAAAGCGCAGGTGGACGTAGTTGCCGAAGGTTCCGTCGTCGTGGGCAACCATCACCACGTTACCCTGGTCGGCGTAGGCCATGGAGGGGCCGCCGGCGCGGCCGTCCTGCTTCACCCGCACCACCTGCCCCGCCCGGGCGGCGTGAACCGGTGTGCCCTCGGGCATGTCGAAGTCCACAGCGTACTGGTTTTCCGAGAAGTGAGAGAACGCGCCGTTGAACCCCTGGGTGAGGCGCCGTTTGGTGCCGTGTTCAAAGGGCAGCAGGTACAGGAAATCGTCGTCGTGGGCGACGGTGTCGGGGTCGCCCATGGCGAAGGAGTAGGTGAGGTCGTAGCCGATTCGTCCGCGGGTTGCGGTGGGGGTAAGCGAAAAGAGGTGCTGTCGCTCCGTCCCCGGGGAAATCGCCCCCTGCCAGGGCAGGTCCACCGTCGGGGCCAGGCTGATGAGCTGACGGAAGCTGACGGAGATGTACATCGGGACGAAATGGCTGTTCCGGGCGTAGAACCGGTAGCTGTTGTCCTCCTGTGCCTCACCCCAGACCTCCACAAGGTCTGAGGAGTTCCCCGCCTGAGCTACCGCTGTCAGGGGCTGCGCCGCCGCCGCTGCCACAACAAGCAGTACCGTCAGGACCTGTTTCATATTTCGTTTTTGTCGTATCACCCGTTCAGTATACCCCCCGGGTCTCGACGCTCCAAGAGTTGAGCGGTACTATGTGCCCCCAGACCGCACCCTCAGGAGGAGCCCGTGGCCCACGAAATCGTCCCTGCTGCCGAAGAGATCCTTGATCAGGAGTTTCCCGTCCTGGATCACGGGTTTGTGCGCCTTGTGGACTACAACGGCGGGGACCAGCGCATCGTGCAGTCGGCCCGGGTCTCTTACGGCGAGGGAACCAAGACTGTTCGTCAGGACCGCGGCCTCATCCATTACCTGCTGCGCAACCGCCACACCTCTCCCTTCGAGCAGGTGGGGTTCACCTTCCACGTCAAGCTGCCCATCTTTGTGGCCCGGCAGTGGGTGCGCCACCGCACCGCCCGGCTCAACGAGATCAGCGGCCGCTACAGCATCCTGAAGGACGAGTTCTACCTGCCCGAGGGCAGCGCTATCGCCCCGCAGGCCCAGGACAACAAGCAGGGCCGCTCCGCCGAGCCTTTCGACAGCGAGACCCGGGACCGCCTGCGCACCACCCTCCAGGAGGACCAGCGCCGCGCCGCCGGCACCTACCACCAGCTCCTGGAAGACAACCTGGCCCGGGAACTGGCCCGGATCAACCTGCCGGTGAGCACCTACACCGAGTGGTACTGGCAGATCGACCTGCACAACCTCTTTCACTTCCTGGAACTCCGTCTGGACGCCCACGCTCAGTACGAGATTCGCGTCTACGGCGAGGTCATCCTGGACATGGTTCGCCGGGTGGCCCCGCTGGCAACGGAGGCGTTCCAGGAATACCTGGTGGGCGCGGTCACCTTCTCCCGCCGGGAGTTTCTCGCCCTTCAGACCCTCCTCTCGGGAGCGACAGATGACGAGCGCCGCCGTGCAGCCGCCGGTCAGAACCTTGAGGGTCGCGAGCTGGACCGCCTCCTGGAAAAACTTTCCAGCGGCCGGATGACATAACGGTGGTACGATTTGCACTGACCCTCGGGATGGGTTACCCTGAACATTGCGGAGGATAGCCACATGAGCGATGAGATCCGGAAAAGCGGCGACGATGCCAATCAGTACCTGACATTCATGCTCGCCGAAGAGCAGTACGCTGTTGACGTCTACGACGTCAAGGAAGTGCTGGAGTATACCACCGTTACCCGGGTCCCCCGGACGCAAGAGTTCATGCGCGGGGTGATCAACCTGCGGGGCAGC
>SKHA01000119.1 GCA_007117185.1 Spirochaeta sp.
GGAGATCACCGGGTTGCGCTCTCCCCTGGAGACGTACCGCTGGATCCAGAGTCGCCCCGGGAGCTATTCCGGGGCCTCCCCCTGGGCGTTCCCCGCGGCGTATCGGTGGTCCCTCCTGGTGGCTGTCGAGGATATCCGCAGGCGCATTTTCTCGTCCGGTATAGACGTTGGGACCGTTCTGGAGGTCATGCCGGGCGCGCGGGGCGAGAGCGGGCGGGTGGAAGAGGTGTTGGTCGTCGGAACCGAGGGGTCAACTGTGGTTCGCCGCGACGCGATCCGGTCGCGCCTTGGGGGGCTGCGGAGCAATCTGTTCATGGTGACCCCCCAGCTCGGGCGGGACGGCACGGTGGAGCACTTCTACTTCGAGGGCGCCGGGTGGGGCCACGGTGTCGGGATGTGTCAGACCGGGGCGGCAGGGATGGCCGCGGACGGCTGGCCGAGCACCCGGATTCTGGATCACTATTATCCCCGGGCCCCGCTGGCAACGCTGTACTGATCTGCTCGCCCCTTCCGGTCGCCTTGAGATCGACCTCGCTATTTGCTACCATGCGGCCACAGGTTTGCGCTGCAGGTTTGCGCCACAAGGAGAATCAATGAACGCTGTTGAGCTCAACAAGGTCTTCGATGCCAAAGACTTCGAGGATCGCATATACCGGATGTGGAAAGAATCCGGCGCCTTTCAGCCCCTCCCTGAGGGTGACGACAAAGATCACGAGGCTCCCTTCGTCATCGTCATTCCTCCACCGAACGTCACCGGCGTTCTGCACATGGGGCACGGGCTCAACAACAGCATGCAGGACATCCTGATCCGCTACTGGCGCATGCGCGGTCGGCCCACCCTCTGGGTTCCCGGCACGGACCACGCCGGTATTGCCACCCAGAACGTAGTTGAACGCAAACTGGTCGCCGAAGGCACCAGTCGTCAGGAGTTGGGCCGCGAGAAGTTTCTGGAGCGTACCTGGGAGGTGAAACGGGATCACCACAGCACCATCACCCGGCAGCTGGAGAAGATCGGCGCCAGCTGCGACTGGACCCGGGAGCGCTTTACCCTTGACGAGGGGCTCAGCCAGGCGGTGCGAGAGGTCTTTGTCCAGCTCCACGAGCGCGACCTGATCTATCGCGGGGAGTACCTGATCAACTGGTGTCCCAGCTGCGGAACGGCACTTTCTGACGACGAGGTGGAGCACAGCGAAAAACAGGGGTCCATCTGGCACCTGCGCTACCCGATTGAGGGCAGCGACCAGTGGATCCAGGTGGCCACCACCCGACCGGAGACGATGCTCGGCGATACCGCCGTTGCGGTACACCCGGAAGACCAGCGCTACACTGCGCTGGTAGGGAAGATGGCCCGGCTGCCCCTGACGGATCGCCTGATCCCGATCATTGCCGACACCTACGTGGATCGCGAGTTCGGCAGCGGAGCGGTGAAGATCACCCCCGCTCACGACCCCAACGACTGGGAGATCGGCGAACGCCACGGGCTGCAGCGCATCAACATCCTCACCGCCAGCGCCACCCTCAACGAGAACGTTCCCGAGAAGTACCACGGCCTCAGCGTCGCCGAAGGCCGTACCGCCGTCCTGGCGGATCTGGACGCCGGAGGGTTTCTGGTAGGCCAGGCGGATCACACCAACCAGGTGGGGCGGTGTTACCGCTGCGACACCGTGGTGGAGCCCTGGGTCAGCACCCAGTGGTTTGTCCGCATGCGACCCCTGGCAGAGAAAGCCCTCGCGGCGTGGCGCAACGGGGAGATTCGCTTCTACCCCCGCCACTGGGAGAACACCTACACCCACTGGCTGGAGAACATCCGCGACTGGTGTATCAGCCGGCAGCTGTGGTGGGGCCACCGCATCCCCGTCTGGTACGACGACGAGACCGGCGAGGTGATGGTCAGCCGCACCGATCCCACCAAGGACCCCGCCAACGCCGGGCGCACCCTCAGACAGGATCCTGATGTCCTGGATACGTGGTTCTCAAGCTGGCTCTGGCCGTTCACCACCCTGGGCTGGCCCGAAAAGACCCCCGACCTGGCGCGTTTCTACCCCACCACCACCCTGGTCACCGCCTACGACATCATCTTTTTCTGGGTGGCCCGGATGATCATGGCGGGGTTGGAGTTCATGGGCGAGGTTCCCTTTCGGGATATCTACATCACCGGTCTGGTCCGGGACGCTCAGGGGCGCAAGATGTCCAAGAGCCTCGGCAACGGCATCGACCCCCTGGAGATCGTGGATCGCTACGGCGCGGACGCCCACAAGTTCACCCTGGCGTATCTCAGCGTTCAGGGACAGGATATTCCCATTGCCCCGGACAACTTTCAGCTGGGCAGCAAGTTCGCCAACAAGATCTGGAACGCCACGCGCTATCTGCTGATGAACCTGGAAGGACGAAATCTGATCCCCTTCGATCAGATCCAGCTCAACGACGTGGACCGGTGGATCCTCTTCCGGCTGAACCGTTCGGTGAGCACCGTTGAGGCGGCCATGGACGGGTACCGCATGGACGAAGCATCCAGGGCTGTCTACGAGTTCTTCTGGAACGATTTCTGCGACTGGTATATCGAGGCGTCCAAGCTGAGCCTCTACGCCGAGGAACCGGAGGAGAAAGACCGTGCCGTCTCGATGCTCTTGTACGTACTGGAGGAATCGCTGCGGCTGATGCACCCCTTCGTCTCGTTCATCTCCGAGGAGATCTACCAGAAGCTCCCGGTGGAGCTGGTCTCGGGGGCGCTTATCACTGCCGAGTATCCCCGGGTCCGGGCGGAACGGGAGACTCCGGAATTTCAGGCGGCGGCAACGGGGTTCGCCAGTTTGCAGGAATTGGTTCGGGGTATTCGCACCCTCCGCAGCGAGTTCACCATCCCCCCGGGGACGACCCTCCCGCTGTACCTGCACGTAGGTGAGGAGCGGTCATCCCTGAAGGACTACCTGCATCGCCAGGGGGCGCTGATTTCACTCCTCGCCGGGACAGATGCGCCTGAGGTAGGTGCGGACCAGAGTCGGCGCCAGGGGGCTGTCACCGTGGTGGGCAGCGGGTTTGAAGCGTACCTTGATATTCGCGAGCTCATCGATCTCGAGGGCCAGGTGAAACGGCTCCAGAAGAACATCGCCAAACTGGAAAAAGGGTTGAAGCAGGCCGAGGGCAAGCTCAACAGCGAAGGCTTTCTCTCCAAGGCGAAA
>SKHA01000389.1 GCA_007117185.1 Spirochaeta sp.
CTCGGCAGCCGGGAACCGCGACGGCGGGGGCCCCGCCGCTGACCAGCGCGACGGGGTGCGGGTGGTCACCGCGGGAATCTCCGGCGGCGCCCGACCGGCGATCCACATGATCCGCAACGCCGGCGATCTGGCGCGAACTGGCCTGTCAGAGGAACACCAGCGAATCATCACCCGCGAGACCGACTTCGCCACCGAGACGGCGGTCTACCTGCAGGTGGGAACCCGCCCCACCGGGGGTTACCGCCTGGCCCTGGCTTCCGTCCAGCGAAGCGAATCAGAGGTGCGGATCGATGTGGAAGAAAGGCGGCCTGAACGGGATGCAATCGTCACCCAGGCGCTCACCTACCCGGCGATTCTCCTGATCGTCTCTGATCCACCCCGCTCCATCGTGGTGAACGGGCCGCAATAGCCCGTTTTCCGTTTTTTCTGGCGTTCTCGGGGAAACCGTTCTATAATGTGGGTAACCCGCCGCAGGGGTCCCTGAACCGCACCTGGTTTACGGGACCCCTCATTTTTTATTCCGGAACAGTAAGAACCGCCTGCACCCCTGAATCGCCGTTGCCAACGGAAAAACTGCCACCAATCTGGGCTGCCAGCGATTCAACCAACCCAAGCCCAAAGCCTGTCCGTGGGGACCCGGAAAGACCAACTCCGTTGTCCGCGACTTTCAGCATCCACCCTTCGTTACGCTCACGCTGCCAGACAACCTCGATCCGCCCCTCCCGCCCGTCGGAGAAAGCGTACTTTCGTGCATTGGTCAGCAGTTCATTTACGATCAACCCCAGGGGAAAGACCACCCGAGAATCCATATTGCACTGCTCCAGATTCGAGACGATCTGCACCTGCGCCGAGCTGGAGAAGGTGCAGCGGATCCCGTTGATAAGATCTTCCAGATATGCCGCCACCGGGACCTGACGGAAGTCCGAAGCAGAGTCCAGGTGATCGTACACGGTGAGCATCCCCAGGACGCGCTCCTGCAGATCGTCCATAAGGGACCGCGAATCCGGATCTACTACACGATCCGCCTGCAGACTGATGAGGCTGCGTATCGTCGCGATGGTGTTCTTGACGCGGTGGTGAACTTCCCGCAGGAGCAGCTCCTGGGCCCGGGAGTATTCTTCCACCTTCGCGTAGGCGGTCTTGGTTTCCGTTATGTCCCGGGAGGTCCCGACGATACCCGCCAGGTTACCGTTGTTGTCGTAAAAGGGCGCCTTGTTGGTGGAAAGCCAGCGAACGGTGCCGTCGTCCCGGGTCTCCTGCTCTTCCAGCCCCACCAGCGGCCGGCCCTCCCGCATGATCTGTTCTTCCTGGCTGCGGCGCAACGCAGCCTCCTCGGAGGAGAAACGGTCAAAATCGGTACGCCCCACCGTCCCGGCGGGATCGGGATCACCATGAAGCGCCGCCAGTGAGCGACTCACCCGGATGAACCGGCCCTCGGTATCCTTGAAGTAGATGAGGTCGGGGCTCTGGTCCAACAGGACCTGCATGAGCCGCCGCTGAAAGGACAGCTCCTGCTGGATCGTCTTGCGGAAGATGCCCCTGGCGACCGTCTCGGCCAGTACCTGGGCCTGATGGATCTCCTCCTCTGTCCAGCTGCGCGGGTCATGGAGGTTGTGAATCCCCATGTACCCGATAGGACCTCGAGATGACACCAGCGGTACAGCCAGAAATGCCCGGACGTTCTTCGCAATAAATACGTCCCGGGCAACCAGAAACGATTCAGGCAGCGCTTCGATGTCGTCCACTTGCAGGTGATTACCCGCCAAGATGACGTTCAGAATCTCCGGGTACCGGTCCACCTCGATGTCCTGTTCCAGGTGTTGGATCGACGGTACTCCTGGAGCACACCACTGGTAGGTCTGACTCATGCGGGTACGGTCCGGTGAGAACTCGTAAAGGTAGCAGCGACCCACCCCAAAAAACTGGCCGATCTGTTCCAGGGCTCGCTGAATCTGGGCATCCGTCTCCTCGGGGGTACTGCGCATAAATCCGGCGGAAACCCGGGCGATAAGCTCCTGAAACTGAAGCCGCCGGGATAGTGTCCGCTCCAGGACCGTCCGGTCATGCATGGGGACGTCCATGCAGAACAACAGCGGCTCCCGCTCCGGCAGTCTGATCACCGTATGAATGGACTCAACGCGCACCTCTTCGCCCCGGGCATTGCGAAGGGTGAGCTCCTCCGGTGCTCCTCCGTCCCCTGTTTTCACCATACGTTCCACCGCACTCACAACAGTTGCTCGAAGCGCGTCGGGGATGATGAGATCCAGCATATTGCGTCCCAGCGCCTGCTGCCGGGTGTACCCGTAGAGCTTCTCGCTGGAGCGATTCCAGTACACCACCGTGCCGTCCGGGCGGTACCCCTGAATCGCCGTCTCGGGAATTCGATCCATGAACTGTTCCAGATATTGGTGGGATTCCTGAACCGCCCTCTCCCGCTGTTCGTCCACGGTAATGTCACGGACAATGGCCAGAACCCGCTGCTCGTCAAGAGGGCTGACCCTGCTCTCGTAGGTCCGGACAACACCCTCATCGGGGAGTTCGTATTTGAGAACCTGAACCTCTCCTGTCACCACCGCCGCCCGATATGTTGTGAGATGACGCTCCACCTCCTCCGGAGAGAACATCGCCGCAAGGGTGCTACCGATCACCCGTTCCCGGGGCAGGGCAAGTCTCCGACCGGACGGCACGTGAAACTCAAGAAACGTGCCTTCCAGATTCATCACAAAGATCAGGTCCGGCACCGCGCTGAGAATCGCCCGGTTCCGGGCCAGCTCGCGGAGACTGCTCTGCTGTGCGGCGAAGAGCTCCATCGCCGTCTCTATCGCCCCGAAGAGGACAAAGTTGCCTGCTGTCTTGACCACGTAGCCGTAGCGGGTAATGGAGCGCACCTGATCCACCACCGCGCGCTCGGCGTGAGAGGTCAGAAAGACTACCGGCAGATGCCGTATCTCCAGAATTTTCCTGGCCGCTTCGGTCCCGCTGATTCCGGCACCAAGGTCGATATCCATCAGGATTAGGTCAACAGGCGGACGTTCAGCGTCGGCTACCCGGGCGATCGCCTCCTCACCGGTAAAGACGTGGTCCACCCGGTACCCTTCCTGTACCAGGGTGCGCTTTTCCGAGAGGGCAATGATCGCTTCATCTTCCACGAGAAGCAGCTGCGGGGCTTTTTCCATCACTCCATAATAACAGAAATCGGGGGCGATGACAGGTGGAGGTGACAGCATCGACACCGCCGTGATAGCGTTGACCCTGCTTATGGAAGATCAGTCAGACCCCCAGGACCTCGCGGAAATTCTGCTTGCCGCCGACGAGATGAAGCTGCGCAGCTACTGTATCAATACCCCGCCGGTTCTCATCGCCGACCAGGTCTCGTCGCTCCCCTGGGACGAGGTGTGGTTCGTCCTGCGCCACGCCACCCCGGAGACCCGGGCCGAGATTTTCAGCCATTTTGCCCCGGACATCCAGCTGGACCTGGTGGAAATCCTCTCCCGGGAAGACCTGATCAGTCTGTTTACCCACATGTCCCCGGACGACCGGGCCGACCTTTACAAGCAGCTGCCGGAAGAACGGGGAGAGTCGATCCTTCCAGCTCTGGCGCAGGCCGAGCGGGAGGACATCCGCCGCCTCACCGCGTACGAAGAGGGTACCGCCGGGGCAGCCATGACCTCGGACTACGTCACCCTGCCACCCAACCTCACGGCGTTGCAGGCGATTGATCACCTGCGGGTTGTCGCTCCGGACAAGGAGACGATCTACTACGCCTACGTGGTGGATCAGCAGCGACGTCTGATGGGGTTTGTCTCCTTGAAAGACCTCATCCTCGCCCCCCGGGACCGGGTGGTAGAGCAGATCATGAAACTTGAAGTGGTCTACGCGGTGGTAGACGACGACCAGGAGCACGCCGCCCGGAAGATCCAGAAGTTCGACCTCCTGGCGCTGCCGGTGGTGGACCACAGCGAGGCGCTGGTTGGCATCATCACCCACGACGACGCGATCGACATCATCACCCAGGAACAGACCGAGGACATGGAAAAGCTGATGGCTATCTCCGGCCGTCACGAAGCGCGGGCGTACATGCGCACATCCGTGTGGGAACACTTCAGAAATCGCGCAGTATGGGTGGCCGGGCTGGCAATACTGGGTCTGGTCTCCGGCTTTATCGTCCAGAGCTTTGAGGGGTTTCTGATCCAGTTCGCCATCTTTGCCGCGTTTATGCCGATGCTGGCTGATACCGGTGGAAATACCGGCAGCCAGTCTGCGTCGCTGGTCATCCGGGCCCTGGCGCTGAACGAGATCAAGCCGCGGGACGCCCTGCGGGTGGTAATGAAAGAGGTGGGAGTGGGGATCTTCCTGGGTATGCTCCTGGCCCTCCTGGCGTTCGGCCGGGTGATGCTAATGGGCGGCGGCTCAACCATTCCCGAAGATGTGAGGCTCATTCAGGTTGCCATCGCCATTGCCACCGCCCTGGGCATTCAGGTGGTATCGGCGACGACCATCGGTGCGCTGCTTCCCCTGACGGTGGCTCGATTCAACCGGGATCCGGCTCTGATCGCCAGCCCCGCCCTGACCACCATTGTGGATATCACCGGTCTGTTGATATATTTCTACACTG
This sequence comes from Spirochaeta sp., assembly GCA_007117185.1. Taxonomy (GTDB): domain Bacteria; phylum Spirochaetota; class Spirochaetia; order DSM-27196; family Alkalispirochaetaceae; genus Alkalispirochaeta. The sequence goes on from SKHA01000389.1 coordinate 4,616, forward strand.
CCCGGTTCATGCTGGGGCTTTAGGAACAGATCAATGACAGAACAATACCAGGAGACTCAGCGACGTCGGACGTTTGCTATCATATCTCACCCCGACGCGGGAAAGACGACACTTACGGAAAAACTTCTTCTCTTCGGCGGGGGGATCCGCCTGGCGGGAGCGGTCAAGTCCAACAAGATCACCAAGACCGCCGCTTCGGATTTCATGGAGATCGAGAAACAGCGGGGTATCTCCGTTGCCACGGCGGTGATGAGCTTCGACTACGACGGGACGCGCATCAACATCCTGGACACCCCCGGTCATAAAGACTTCTCCGAGGATACCTACCGCACCCTCACCGCAGTTGACAGCGTGATCCTGGTGATCGACAGCGTCAAGGGCGTGGAGGAGCAGACTGAACGGCTGATGCAGGTCTGCCGCATGCGGGACACCCCGGTGATGGTCTTTATCAACAAGATGGACCGGGAGGGACGTCCCGTCTTCGAACTGCTGGACGAGCTGGAAGAGAAGCTCTCGATTCGGGTGCGGCCGCTGACTTGGCCCATTGGCGCCGGGAAGCACTTCCAGGGGGTATACAACCTTCACGAAGGCAACGTGCACCTGTTTACCGCCGGCAAGACGGTGGTGGAGTCGGAGCGCCTGCTCATCGAAGATCTGGCGGATCCCCAGCTGGACCGCAATCTGGGAACCGCTGCCGGGCGTCTGCGGGAAGAGGTAGAGCTGATCGAGGGGGTCTACGACCCGTACTCACCGGAAGACTATCTGGACGGATCCCTGGCCCCGGTCTTCTTCGGCAGCGCCCTGAACAACTTCGGAGTCAGAGAGCTGCTGGAGACGTTCATCAGCATCGCCCCGCCGCCGCGACACCGCCCGGCGAAACCGCGCACCGTTGAGCCGGATGAGACCACCTTCAGCGGGTTTGTCTTCAAGATTCACGCCAACCTGGACCCGCGCCACCGGGACCGGATCGCGTTTCTGCGGGTGTGTTCGGGGGTCTTCGAGCGATCCAAAGCGTTCTACCACGTACGTCACCGCAAGGAGATGCGCTTCACCAGCCCCTACAGCTTCATGGCGGAAAAGAAGAACGTTATCGACCAGGCCTTCCCCGGCGACGTGGTCGGCCTCTTCGACAAGGGGGACCTCAAGATCGGCGACACCCTCACCGAGGGCGAGCAGATCGAGTTTCAGGGAATCCCCGACTTCTCCCCGGCGATCTTCAAGGAAGTGGTGAACACTGACCCCATGCGGTCCAAGCAGTTTGAGAAGGGGATCGCCCAACTTACCGAGGAAGGGGTGGCCCAGCTCTTTCGTCAGGACGGGGGGAACCGCCTGGTCGTGGGCACCGTTGGAGACCTCCAATACGAGGTGATTTCCTACCGCATGGAGCACGAATACGGCGCGGCGTGCCGCTTCCAGCCCCTGCCGTTCTCCCGGGCGCGATGGATTACCTCAGAGGATCCGGCGGCGCTGAAAGAGTTTATCCAGTACCGCAGCCGCAACGTCTTCCGGGACAAGGACAAGAAACCGGTCTACCTGGCCGAGTCGGAGTACGTGCTCAACTCCAACATCACCGCCCACCCGAAGGTCTCGTTTCACGCCACGTCCGAGTTCAAGCTGGCGGTCTGAGCTGTTTGCTGCGGCGGTGGTCACACCTCCCGGAGCATCCGCCGATACAGCTGCTGCCGTTCGTACAGGGTGTCCCAGGGTGCCTTGAACGCCTGCTCCAACGTCTCCCGTTTCAGCAGGTGTGACGCCGGACCGCTCTGGATCCTTCCGTCCTGGAAAAAGAGGACCGCTTCGTCTCCGCATGATCGCGCCAGGGTGACGTCGTGAACACTGGCGTACACCGCCACCTTCCGGCGGCGGCAGTCATCACGGATATACTCAAGAAGCATCTCCGCCTGCAGCGGCTCCACCGCAAAGAGCGGCTCGTCCATGAACACCACCGGCGAACCGTACAACAGGCTCATCGCCAGAATCGCCCGTTGCATCTCACCCTTGCTCAGCTCCTGCATGCGCTGCGAAAGATGCTCCTCCAGTTGGGTCACAGCCAGTATTTCACTGAGCCGCCCTGCGCTGTGGGCCGGATCCGTTGCGGATGCACCAACAGCATCCAGGACTGCCCCCAGGGGCTCTTCCGTCTCGAACTCCATGTTCTGGTAGATGAACGCCGCCAGGCGATTGCGCTCTCCCTCCAGCACCGGGTCCGCCGAGGCGTCAATAAACTGAAGGGTATCGTGTCCCAGCAGCGTGACCCTGCCGGATTGCGGGAAGAGGCGCCCTCCAGCCAGCAGCATGAACGTTGTCTTGCCGATGCCGTTAGGGCCAACCAGAAAGGTGAGCCCCCCGGGCAGATCGCAGGAAAGGTCCGTAAATACCGGCTCTGACGGGGCATCCTCGCCAGGGTAGGTAAAAGTGACGGAATCGAAGATCAGTGTGCTGTCCATAGCGAAGATTGTACTACCAGGGAGCAAGCTTGCCCAGATCGTTCCGGGGCAGCTGCGCTCCCCACCGCACCTCCACCGGGCGCTCGTGGTCAGCCAGGGATTCGGTGAGCCACCCCTCGGCCCGAACCACCGCCTCTTCGGTTGCGCCGGGGCCGGCATCGGGGTTCTGCCTGTCAGCTGGAGTGACCAGGAATGCGACAATCCGCCCCTGCCCGTTGATCCGCACAGCGCAGTCTTCAACGCCGGTCCCCTGGATAATCCGCTGCCGCAGGAGCGTCAGGTCGACATTGTGACCACCGACCTGGACCACCGCGTCGCGCCTGCCCCGTGGCAGCAGTCGCCGCTGGTGGATCCACTCCAGGGTATCCGGAAGCGCTACCACGTCCCCCTGGGGGCGTCGTCGCAGCGTGCCGTTTCCGGGAGCGGCCTCCCACCACGGGAAGAGAGAAAACCCCGGGGTGGTCTCGACGCAGTGATCCCGCCATCCGATCCCGGCGGTCTCGCTGGACCCGTACACTTCAATGAATGACGCCGCCGGTCCGGCGGCGATCACCCCGGCAAGGTCGTCCGGCATGGGAGCTGTGGAGGAGACCCCCCAGTAGCCCGTCTCCCACTGGTGATGAACACCGGCAAACTGCTGCCAGAGAAATGGTACCGCCAGGACCAGGTCATCTTTACCCGGACGACCGTCCCCCCCCAGAAGAGACCACCGCGCCTGGAAAACCGGAACATCCAGCTCCAGGGGCAGCAGTACGCCGAAGAGAAACCCGTAGATATGGTGAACCGGTACGGTGACGATGACCCGACGACGCCCCGCAAAGAGGCGGGCCAGCTCGGCCACCTCCTCCTCCAGGGTTGCCACAGAGTGGCGGTGCAGACGGGGCGCGGCGACGGTACCGCCGCTGGCAAAGACGATCTCTCCGGCGTAGCTGTCCAGTCCGGCCCGAACCACATCGACCATGTCTTCCAGGGAACGGGCCCGCAGCAGGTTGTCCTCAACGCCGCTGCGATGCAGGGCAAAGAAATCGTTTATTCGTGAAGCAAGGCCGAAGCGCTCCAGCGAATCGAGCCCTACCCCCTCTGAATCCAGCTGAATCCGCGTCTCCCTGTACAGGGATGCCCCGTCGAAGCGGGACCCTCTGGAACGACGCAGGTCGTCCAGAAGCATATCCCGCAGGACACGATAAATAGCCGGGCGGGGAAGCTGCGAGAGGATTCCCCCCAACGGATCAACCCTTGCCGAGACGCTTGACGAAGACCCAGTAACTGTCACCCTGAAGTGACTTCTTCATGTGGACCTGCACCTTGGTGGGCTGCATGTTATAGTCGAACACATACTCGAACAGACTGTTCAGATTACCCGAGGCAACACCTTTGCTGAACATCCCGAAAAACTCCTCGGTGTTGGTACAGGGAGCAACCTCAGTGAAGAAGTTCTTCCCCTTCACCGCCTCGGGGTCGCGGCCGGTTATCTCACCCTCAGCGGCGTTGTACGCAAGAATTGTGCCCGCTGCGTCCAGCTGTATCGCTCCGAACGCCAGGTTGTCCAGATCGTTCTCGTTCATGGTTGCCAGAGTGTTTTCAATATCGTCTGATCCAAAGCGAATAATTTCCATTTCTTCCTCCTGGAGAATTTATGTGTGTCTACTGATCGCCCCCGGAAACCCGGAAGCACGTTGACGACAGATGGTACTGCCACTACAATACCACATAGTTTGCGGTAAAACACACCAAGGAGCACGAGCATGGCAAATTTGCAATCACGGTATATGGGCATTCCCCTGAAGAACCCTTTCATCGCCGGAGCCTGTAGCATGACGGCACACATGGACTCGATCAAGCGCATCGAGGATTCCGGTGCAGCGGCAATGGTGATCCAGTCACTCTTTGAGGAGCAGATCCAGCTGCAGAGCTTGCGTCTGGAAGAAGAACTCACCATGAGCGACAACCTGGACGCTGAGATTCAGGACCTCTTCCCGGATGTCCAGCACGGCGGCCCTGAGGAACACCTCATGTGGGTTCGCAAGGCCAAGGAAGCAACCAGCATTCCCATTTTCGGCAGCCTCAACTGCATCAACCCCGCTACCTGGGCAGAGTGGGCAGTCAAGATGGAGCAGACCGGGGTAGACGGACTGGAACTGAACTTCTTCGCGATCCCGGTGGATTTTTCCCGCAGTGCCGCCGAGATTGAGCAGGAGCAGCTTGAAGCGCTTCGGCAGGTAAAAGAGAAGGTCAAGATTCCCGTATCGGTGAAGCTGAGCCCCTTCTACACCAGTCCCCTGGATATCATCTCCAAAATGGACAAAGCGGGTGTAGCCGGGTTCGTCCTGTTCAACCGCCTCTTCCACCCCAGCTTCAACATCGAGAAAGAGACCGGGCAGTACCCCTTCAACCTGAGTACCTCCAACGACCACCGTATGGCCCTGCGTTTCGCCGGGCTGCTTCACGGCAAGCTGAACGGATCGGTCTGTGCCTCCAACGGTATCCACACCGGAGAGGACGCCATAGAAGTTCTGCTGGCTGGAGCTGATGTCTTCCAGGCGGTGAGCACCCTGTACCGCAATCGTGTCACCGTCATCGCCAGCATCCTCAAGGAAATTGAGAGCTGGATGGACCGCAAGGGATACGCGTCACTGGATGACTTCCGTGGCAAGTTGAGCGTTGAAAAGACTCCCGACAAGTGGACCTATCGCCGCGCGCAGTACGTCAAGATGCTGCTCAAGGCGGACGACTACGTAGCTCGGCCTCCGGTGTGACCCCAACGCGCCTGCCCTGATGGGCAGGCGTTTTTTTTGCCCCGGGCAACCGGGAGCTACCGGATCAGCAGTCTCTCCAGCTCCGCGATCAGAGTGCTGTCACTCTGCTCTACAGTGAACCGGAACGGCGGTATCTCCGACCCTGGTGAACTCAGGCTGAAAACCCTGGCCGAGCCCCGCAGAAAACTACCGAGGAATCCCGCTGCCGGTTCTCTCTGGAGCACCGTGTCTGCGGTGAGGTGAATCTCCAGCACCACCTCGGAGCTGCCTCTCGATGCACCCCCGGACTGGGAGATCGCGGAAATCCAGTTCTGCTGATGGAAATGCCGGAAGTAGAGGGTAGTCTGGGTGAGGTACAGCAGCCCCCACAGCGGTTTGGCCGGGTCGCGGCCGGACAGATACTGCCCCAGGGCGTATCCCAGAATCTTCGTTCCCAGAGTCTGCTCCATAGCGGCCCAGAACTCCTTCACATCCTGGTCAGGTCCTCGTTGAAACACTGTGGCTCTCCTTTACTCGGCTCGTACTGAACTGTCAACATGCTGCAGAGCGTTCCGCAGCAAATCTCGTGCCGGAAGATCCGGCAGCCTGCCGCTGAGGCTTCGCCGCCACCGTCGCGCTCCGGGGCACCCTCCGAAGAGACCCAGCATATGGGTAAAGACGGGGCGCACCGGCCGACCCGATGCCTCCAGGGCATCCAGATAGGGGTACATCGCCTCTGCGACCTGGATACGGGTCAGGGCAGACCCGGCGCCAGGTGCGGCGGGAGCGTCCGGAAAGAACTCCCGGTCTGCCGCTGCCAGGAGCCAGGGGTTCTCATAAGCTGCCCGGCCAAGCATCACCGCGTCAACATGTTTCAGGTGCTCATGTATCTCCGCGACGGTCCGTACCTGTCCGTTCAGCTCGACGGTGAGGTGCGGCCGCTCTCCCTTGAGGCGATATACGTCTTCGTAACGAATCGGCGGGACGGTGCGATTCTGTTTGGGGCTGAGGCCCCCAAGCACGGCAATCCGGGCGTGGACGGTAAAGCGCCGCACCCCCGAATCTGCCAGAACGTCCACAAAATCCAGCATCTCACCGTAACTCTCCCGCCCGTCGATGCCGATGCGGTGCTTCACCGTCACCGGTTTGGCAGTAGACGAGCGCATTGCCTCCAGCAACCGCGCCACTAACGGCGGGTCAGCCATGAGGCAGGCTCCGAAGTTTCCGCTCTGGACGCGCTCGCTGGGACAGCCGACGTTGAGGTTATACTCGTCGTACCCGTACCCTTCGGCGATCTCTACCGCCCTGGCCAGCTGCTCCGGGTTGTCACCGCCGAGCTGCAGCGAGAGGGGATGCTCGTCAGGGTGGAACGCCAGCAAGTGGTCCCGGTCTCCGTGAATGATCGCCGCGGCGGTGATCATCTCGGTATACAGCAGGGTGTGTCTGGTGATACGCCGCAGGAAGTAGCGGAAGTGGCGGTCGGTCCACTCCATCATCGGGGCAACACTCAGCGGCGGGATTTCCCGGTTGGTCCTCACGTCGTCTCCCCCGCTGTTTCCTCACTCGCCGAGAGGATCCTGCCCGTTCCAAGGCACTCCGGCGGGTCGTAGAACACCGCGTACTGCCCTGCTGCCACCCCGCGATCCGGCCGTTCCATTTCAACGGTAAAGTGACCACCAGGGGCCGGGCCGTACGGCGACAGGGTACAGGGGATGAGGTCGGGACCGTGTCTGAGCTTCAGGTGGAGGTTCCGCCTGCCGGTCCACGCCGCCGGTGGGCTGGCCACCGCGCTGAGCTCTCCAACGGTGAAGCGCTCCCGGGCCTGTTCGTCCACATTCTCTTTGTGGGAGACACGAACCACGTTCTCGGCCACGTCCCGGTACACCACGTACCACGGCCCGTTTCCCAGCCCCA
>SKHA01000128.1 GCA_007117185.1 Spirochaeta sp.
CCTGTCCTTGATAAATCGGTTTTCAAACTCTTCCCGGAACTCCACAAACCGCTCGCCGTACTTGTCACGCTGTGCCTCAATGGTGCGCTCAAGCTGTTCCGGAGCCATAAAGTGATCAGGAGCTTCCTTCACGGCCATAACGATGGCATTCATGTCCAGCGCTTTCTCTTCCTGAAACCGCTTCTTCTCCTGAGCCTGCTCCATCTGCGAGGAAATCAGCAGTTTGAGTGCTGAAGCAGCGTGGAAGAACATCGGGTCAACACCACCAGTGCGCAGTGCTTCCAGTTCCCGGGTATTCTCCTGAATGGTTCCGGTGAGGGAGAGCCAGAATCCCGGCTCCTTGGCAGAGCAACCCTGCTTCAGGGCGAGGAGGCTGGTGTCCTGCATTTTGGCCAGCGCCCCGAGGAGATTGGTGCTGCCAAGGTAATAACGGAGCTTCAGGATTGCCAGATTGATGAATGATTTCAGTTTCAGTGAGGACAGCAGAATATGGTCCTGCCGCGACGTGGGAATTGCCAGCAGGACCGGTTCTTCGTCTGTTGCCGCCATGAACATTGCCAGACTGCCCGAATCTACTCGATGTACCACTTCCTCAGGGATAGGGCCAAAATCCTCAGCGATAGCCGACTCCAGTGGAAGTGGCGTGGTTATGGACTCCAGCATGTCCGTGAACAGTTCATCCACCAGGGCACAATAGAACCCGGCGGAACCCGGATCCGAGACGATCAGGGCATGACGGACCCGCTGCCCCTCGCTGATGCGGGTGCTCACCAGGCCGACACGTTCACGCCGCAGCTTCGTCATAAGGCTGTTCAGATCTCCAGAGGACGCGGTCCCCGACGAAGCGATGCTCTTGACGAAGCGATCGTAGGGAATCTCCCGCTGCCACACCTGACAGATCTTGTGAAAGAGCTCACGTTCCGCCGGCGAGAAGTTTCCCAGTTGGGAGAGCAGTATCTCCCGTTGTTTCGTATCGAAGGAAACGAACTGCGGTTGGTTCATAGCCACAGGCTAAATATACAGGTTGGTGGGCACTGCGTCAGCGGTCCTTGGAAAAAAAGCGCCATACTGCTACGATTCTCAGGTGAACGAGGTATTTCCCGGTTACGAAGAACTTCTTCAGATCTACGAGAAGGCTGAGGTTCGCCCCATCGCTACCTCCGACAGGATCGTCATTTTCAGTGATCTGCACATGGGCAACGGTTCCCGGAATGACGATTTTCGCCACAACGGGGAGCTGTTCATCTCGGTTCTGGACCGGTACTATCGCAAAAAGGGCTATCAGCTGATCCTCAACGGTGACGTTGAGGAGTTGCAGCGCTTTTCCTGGCGCAGCATCAGTCAGCGCTGGGGCGACGTGTACGAGGTTTTTTCCGCGATCCGTCGGGAAACGGCGATCACCCGCATCGTGGGAAACCACGATCTTGAGCTCGCTGAGGGTGGGCCCTCGGTTGGCTTTCCCGTGCCCTCGGATCTGAGTCACTGGGAGGGCGGCGATACCGCCCGGGTCCACGAGGCGCTGCGTCTCGCTCACAAAGAGGGGGAGATCTTCGTCTTTCACGGACATCAGACCTCGCGATGGTATCGTAAGCACAACAATCTGGTACGGCTGCTGTTGCGCTATCTGGCCAACCCGCTGCACATCAAAAACGCCACTGTAGCTGCGGACAGCCGGAAGCAGTTCAAGATCGAGCGGCGGGCCTACGAGTTTGCCTCACGGAAAAAAATCATGGCCATTATCGGACATACCCACCGGCCGCTCTTCGAGTCGATGTCCAAAGCGGACTCGCTCCTCTTTGAGATCGAGTCACTCTGCCGGGCCTACCCGGACAGTACCGTTCCCGGGGAGATCGAGGAGAAGGTTGCCATGTTGAAGGAAAAGCTTGTGGAGGTGCGACAGCAGGAGCTGGAGCAGCAGTTTTCCTCAAGCCTTTATCGGGAACACCTGATCGTGCCCAGCCTCTTCAATTCCGGTTGCGCTCTGGGCCGGCGGGGGATGACCTGCCTGGAGATCGAACGGGACCGGATGTCCCTGATCTACTGGTTCGATGGGTCCAAGTCGGACAGCAAGCGGCAGTTTCGCGCGTACCCACCGGAAGAGATGATCCCTCCCCATTACCATCGAGCGGTAATCCGCAGCGATTCCCTGCAATACATCTTCAGCAGGATTCGCCTGCTGGCGTAGCCTCGTTTACACGCCCACCTCGGGGCGGGAGCTGGGAACGGTGAGAAGGGTCCTCTCCGGCCACAGAAACGCCGTGAGGGTGTAGCCGAAACAGCATCCCGTATCGATCTGTGCACTTGTGGGGGTGACCCTCGGGACAAGGCGCACGGTGTGTCCGCTGACGTGAAAACCCCCCGGCGGATCCCGGGGGGGATCACGATTCCACAGCAGTGACTCCCGGGAGGGATCGGAGATGGACCAGGGAGCGTCCGCCCTGGCCAGCGCTTCCTGCACCGCAGTGGCGTCGGCCTGCGCGTGGGTAACGGTAAGCTCTCCGTTGCTCCACACCAGGGGGGCGGTGGCCAGCAGGCGGATATCTTCCGGCGGAACATGCCACGTCGCCGGCTTCCATGGGTCTCCTCCATAGCTGATGACTGTAGAAATCCCTCCCTGCCGCATCCAGTGGGTAAGCATTCTCTTCGGATCGGACCGCAGGAAGCGCACCAGATCTTCCATTGGCTCGGGATCGATGTCAGCGTTGCGTATCAGATCGGGGCGATAAAGCAACAGCGCCTGAAGAAGCATCTCATCGTGGTTTCCCAGAACCAGCGAGAGGACCGAGTTTTCGTGAAGGTGGACCGCCAGCCTCACCACCTGTGCCGCCGCAGGCCCGCGATCAACCAGATCGCCAACCATAACCAGGTGGTACTCCCAATCGTTTTCCTGAGCGTGAAGATTCACCGCTTCCAGCAGATTCTCCAGCTCCTGCAGGCATCCGTGAACGTCGCCGATGACTGCCAATCCCCGCTGTTTCATACTGATCTCAATCTATACCGTTGTAGTGGTGCCATGATACGATGCCCCATGAATAATACGTGGTATCTGAACCGCTTTGCTACCGTAGCTCTGGGGGCGCTGAACCTCCAGGATGGTCAGAACCTGGCTATCAAGGTCGAGCCGGAAAACCTTGATGCGGCGCTGGCGGTGGCAACGATGGCATATCGCCGGGGGGCCCGATACGTGGAGCTGTGGCCTGAGTCCTCCCGGCTGGAACGGTGTCGCATTGACAACAGCGATGGCGCCCACCTCGAATACGTACCGTCGCACCGGCAGGCGCGAAACCAGGAGTTCCTTGAGGGAAAGTGGGCGCTGCTCTCAATCAAGTCTCCTGTTGATCCCGCTGTGATGGAGGGGGCCAGCGCGTCCAGAGCCGGTGTTGTCGCCAGAGCGATGAGCATCGCCGATCAGCAGCTTCGTCGCGGTCTGAGCAACGATGAGACCCAATGGGTAGTGATGGCTGTGCCCTCACCGAAATGGGCTGCACAAGTGATGGCCATGGAGGATGAGCAGCAGGCTCTGGCGGCAATGTGGGAGGCGATGGTGCCGATTCTGCGGCTGGATCGGGACGACCCGGTGTCGTTCTGGCAGGAACACGGGCTGGTCCTGGACGCTCGGGCGGGCGATCTGACCCGGCGTCGTATCCGTACCCTGCATTTTACCGGTTCCGGGACGGATCTGAAGATTCACCTTCACGACAAGGCGATCTGGAAAGGTGGCGGCGCCTGGACGCAGGGCGGACTTCGGTTTGCTCCCAATGTCCCCACTGAAGAGGTGTTCACCACCCCGGACTGCCGGAAGACCTCCGGACGGGTTCAGTTTTCCCGGCCGGTGCGGGTATTCGGGCAGCTGGTCAGCGGCGGCTGGATGGAATTCAAGGACGGCGCAGTGGTGGATTTCGGAGCTCAGGAGGGACAGGATGTTCTGGGAGCGTTTCTTGACGTTGACCCCGGCAGCCGGTTTGTTGGCGAGATCGCCCTGGTAGACTGCAGTTCGCCGATCTTCCAGTCAGGGTTGCTCTTTCACAATATTCTCCTGGATGAGAACGCGGCGTGCCACTTTGCCCTCGGCTTTGCGTATCCCACCTGCGTTGAGGGTGGTGCCAGAATGAATGACGACGAGCTCGACGCAGTGGGAGCAAATCGCAGCCGCCAGCACCTTGACTTTATGATCGGCAACGAGACGATGTCCATCACCGCTGAAACGGCGGACGGAACAACCTTTTCGGTGATGGAGAACGGGCGTTTTACCTTGTGAGCAGCATTGTAGACGCCGGGATCATCGGCACCGGGCGAATCGCCTCCATTCTGGAAGATGATCCGCGTCGGGAGAAGCCGGCAACTCACGCAGGAGCGCTTGTGGCTACCGGGCGATGTCGGCTGGTTGGCGGGTGCGACAACGATCCGGAGCGACGCCGGTTGTTTTCCCAACGCTGGGGAGTGCCCGCCTTCGCCGACGCCCGACAGATGCTGCGGGTAACCCGGCCGCGAATTGTTGTTGTGGCCACCCACCCGGACAGCCATTATCGCTACGTCTCCCTGGCTGCCGAGGAAGGCGTTTCGGTGGTTGTCTGTGAGAAGCCCCTGGCTGACACGCTGGGATCAGCCCGTCGGATCCTCCACCTTGAGCGCAGCGGTGCGGTGCGCATCGTGGTCAACCACGAGCGGCGTTTCTCCCGGGACTATCAGCTGGTTCGGGACGCGGTGGTCTCCGGGACGATGGGTACGTTGCTGGGGATGACCGGGACCCTCTATTTTGGAGGTGACCAGCGTCTGGACCGGGTGTTTCTCCACGATGGCACCCATCTGGTTGATGCGATTCATTTTCTGGCAGGTGAGCATCTGGTACTTCGTCGCAGATCTGGTTCGCTCAAACGAACCGCCGGCACGGTCATCCTGGAGGGGGTGCTCCCTGGTGCGGCGGTTCCCGTCACCATGGAGGTGGGGGCAGGGCGGCGATATCTGCATCTGGCAATCCGTCTCAGTTTCAGCGAAGGTGAGATCGAGGTGGGAAACGGGATATTTCGCTGGCGACGGGCCGTTGAGAGCCCCTATTATTCAGGGTTTCGTTCCCTTCAAGACTGTCGCCGTACTGTCCCGGTACCGACGGGGTACTTCCGCAACATGATGGAAGAAGCTCTGCGCCTTGTGGACGACGAAGATGCCCTGTCCCGGTCCACTGCGGGGGATGGCTACGCCGCGTTGGCGGTGATCCGTCGTGCTGTTGGTGTTACTCTGCCCCTGTTTCGTCGGTAAACCCGGCGTCGTCGATGTCTTCCTGCGTTCCCAGTTGAATCGATTCCATCTGTTGCTGAAGTTCGAGCATTCGTGCCGCCATGGTCAACGTCTCCGAGGCGGGTTGAAAGGTGGGGTCTAAGGCCAGGACACGGCGGGTCAGGTCAATGGTGGACTCAAGGTCACCGGTGGCAAACGCCTGCAGCGCGTCAAGGTAGTAACTGCGGAGCAGGTCCTGCCGCTCGCCCCGGCCCTGGTCTCCCAGGCGGAAACCGGCGTGGACGCTGAAGCGGTCGAAGGCGTTCAGCTGGGTGGTAAGAGCACGGGTGTAGTTGACGGTGATGGACATCCTGTCCAGGTCCACGCTGCCACCAAGGGTGAGGCGGGGGTTCCCCCCCCGTTGCAGAAATCCCGATCGGAGGACAAAAAATTCCGTGACAGTCAGGGCCATTCCCACCGCGTAGCCCGGTGCCGGAGCGGGGGTTTCTCCGTCCAGACTGACCGGTACGTTCAGATCCGCCGCCAGCAGCAGCGGTCGCAGGGGATTCCAGGCCAGGCCGGTTGACCAGACCGTCGGCAGCGGCTCGTCCAGCGCCGGGGGGCCGGCGTTTCGCAGGGTCGAGCCGAGAGCGAAGTTCGGCTCCCGGGATGAGTAGAACTTGAGGAAGTGAAAACGGGTGAGAACCCCCGCATCGGCCATGATCGCCGCCGCGGATTGCCCTGGCGCCACCACCTCGGCGATGTTCCGATACGCTCCCTTGACGTTCAACCCCAGCGAGAGGCCGCTGTAGTAGAACGAGTTGAAGAAGTTGTAAGCAACGTTGAGTGCCGCAACTGATTCGCTGTAACGACTGGTTGAGGTCTGCACGCCGAAATCATCGTAACCGGTGAAGGGCACGTGGATGTGCTTGACGGCCATCCCGAATCCGAGATTCTCCCTGCGGGAGGTGAAGGCAAGCCCTTCCATACTGGTGTCGGCGATGAGGTTGGTGTGGTACAGCGCCACTTCCGTCTGAGAGAGGGACGCGCTGGCGGCGGGGTTGGACTCAAAAAAGGAGAGGTCCCGGCCAACGGCGGTGTACGCGGTGCCCATCCCCTCGTACTCGCCGCCCATGGGAATCAGGAGTGAGGGAAAGCTTGTGAGGCCGGTGTTGGCGGTGTTCTCAGGTGTCAGGGCCTCGTTGATTCCGCCGTACCAGTCGCTGAACTCACTCTCACTGCTTCCGGCGGCCCAGATGGACAGGGGAAACGCGGCGATGAGAAGGACAACTGTCAGTACCCGGTAATCATGCATCATTCCTGCTCTCAATGTACTCCGCTTACGCCGATTATTCTATATATGGCCGTGTTTTGCTTCCGTAGAAGAGATGCCCTCTCCCGTGATAGACTGAGAGGCAAGTAAGGTATGGGTATGTCGGGAACGCGGAGAGTACTCTCAAGCCTCATGATGCTCTGTATCGTTGTTTCCGTGAATCCTTCCGGGCGAAGAGAGGATCCGATCCGGCGTGCCCGGGAGCTGGTTTCGGCCAGCCGGGTCAACGAGGCGATTCTGCTCCTTGAACAGACCGTACGGGAAGATCCCGATCGCATCGTTGAGGCGGAGGCGCTGCTGCGGACGATTCGCGAGATTCGCGGGGAATACAACGTCCTGTTCGAGCAACTGATAGACAACCTTGTGAACAATCCCGACAACATTGATCGCACCCTAGAAATAATCGACATGATGGAGGCGCTGGATGAGTTTCCCAACGAGCGGGTGATCTCACAGGTCCAGGACGCCCGGGTGATCGCCCAGCTGGCCTTTGATCGCAACGTGGTGGACGTTACGATGGACCAGGCTCGAGAGCTGCTGGCGGCGGAACGCTTTGTCGAGGCGATCCAGCTGTACTACAGTCTCCGGGATCTGCAGCGGGATCGCTTTGAGATCCGCGGGTTCGGTGATATTTTCGTGAATCGGGTGAATCAGACGGTAGATCGCCTGGCCGGGGTGGTTGATGATGCCCTGGTGCGAGCTCCTGAATATGTCGCCGCAGGTGATGACGTGCTGGAGATCGCCTCTTTCGACCTCACCATTCTGGAACCGGAGGACCTGGACTTTTTCCTCGAACGGGCATCCGGGATGGTCGATGTGGTTCAGCGTGCCGGAGAGGTGACCCGTGAGCTGGTGATACTGAAGTCTCAGGTGGCGTTGCAGTTTCCCAACGTTCCGGTGGACTGGTATCTGAACTTCCAGGAGATCGTCACCCGCGGGCGCAGCGAGTTCCGTGACCGCGAGGGAATCGACTATGCAATTCGCCGAATCTACGGCGATTCGCTGGAGAGTCTGGCGGAACTGACCCGGACGCGTACTGAAGAGAGCTTTCAACAGGCGCTGCAGCTGGCCTCTCAGGGTTCCCATGATGCTGCGGCGGGCCTGTACGATGCAGCGTCCCGGGCAGCAGCGATCTGGGAACTGGCTGAGAGTTCCCTGGTTGGGGTGATGGACCCCTTTCCGACTCCCGGAGATTTCGCCGCAGTGGTTGACGCGGCAGATGCCGAGCCGTTTCTTCGGGCGCGAGGTATCCGCATTGCCGCGGAGAGCCTCGGTGAGCTGAGTACCACCCGAGCCTCCGTCAGCTTCATCGCCGCCGAACCCACCCAGCCTGCTGCCTTCCTGGGTGAGCAGAAGGACCTCGTCGCTGATCTGGTGGCGCTCCTGCGGGGGGGAGAGACCAGGTGGCAGGGGGAAAGCGCGGCTATCCGCGAGACCTACCGGGAAGAACTGTCAGTTTTGCCGCAGGACGTTCTGCAGACCACCGACCGTCGCTGGCAGGAGGCGATTACAGCGGCGGTTCGGCAGGAATGGGCCCTGGCGGTTGCCCGCTCGGGGAGCAGAACGATAGAGGTTCCCTCCGGTCTTGATGAGATAAACCGGCGTCTTGGTGAGGTGGAACCCCTTCTTGCGGGGGTGGAAGAGGTCATCATAGACGATGACGAGGTTCTCTCCGATGAAGAAGAGATTCAAGTGGGGATTCGGATCGTCCGCTACCCCGATGACGCCAGTCAGCGACTCCAGCTGATCTCGAACGATTTGCAGCAGGAGCTGGAGCGGATACTCCTGACCCGGGCAGAACTGCTGGATGACCAGTCGTACGTGATTGATTCTCCAGTAGTCACCCAGGAGAGCTCCCGTTTGCTTGCTCTGGAAGCGCGAGCGCAGCAGCTGCAGGATCGCGTTACCGCCGACGCGGACCAGGCGCGGGCGTTGATCGCTGAGGCGGAGCAGCGTCGGAATCAGGGATTTCAGCGTGTCGCCGACGCTCGAGGGGCGATCTCGGCTATTCAGTTGAACGCCGCGAGGAACAACTGGAACGCTGCCCGGGAGGCGTTCTTCGATTCCCTGGAGCTGCGGGAAGACTCGGAGTTCCGGGAAGAGGCGGACCGATTGATACAGCAGCTGGGGCTGGAGCTGCTGGAGCTGGAGAACGTGATCGTCGTCCAGCGGGTTCGTGAACTTCTGACGGCGGCGGAGACGCAATACAATCAGGATCAGTACATTGCCGCCAGAGACACCCTGCTGGAGGCGCAGCAGACCTGGGAACAGACCAACGTTGAGACCAACAGCGAGATCGATCGCTGGCTGGTCCTCACGACCGCGGCGATCAGCCTGGAGGAGGGGCGGGACCTCACCCCGGCGGACCCCCTCTATCCCATTCTGGGTAACTACCTGAGTCTGGCCCGGGAGGATTTTAATCAGGCTGTCTCTTTGCACAACGACGGGGTGGTTGAGCGGGCGGACGTCCTCTTTGAGCGCTCTCTGCGGAACCTGCGGAATGTTCGGGACGTACGCCCCCTGAACTGGGAAGCCCGAATTCTGGAGCTGGAGATCGCCCAGATTCGCAACCCTGATGACTTCGACAACGTCTTCGCGACGCGGTATCAGCAGGCGATCGCTCGTCTGCCCGAGGTGGGACCACTGGAAGTCTACAGCGAGCTTGAAGTGCTGGCGGAGATCAACCCGGACTTTCCGGGCATTCAGGCACAGATCAGGCAGCTGGAGATCGCTCTGAACCTGCGTCCAGACCCGGTAGATCAGGGGCGCATCACTCAGGCGCGTCAGCTTTTTCAGCGGGCGCAGCAGCTTTCCGGCGGAACCCGGGATCAGGCGATCGTTGCCGTTTCCCTGCTGGAGGAAGCGGTCAACCTGAACCCGGGTGACAGTAACGTCCGATTTCTGCTGGACCAGCTGAGAATCCGCCTTGGCGGCCAGGCAACCGTTGCGCTCACCGCAGTTGACGAGCAGCAGTATCGCCGGGCAGAGACGCTGTTCTCCCAGGGGCAGGTACTGCAGGCGCTGGGTATCGTCGAACGTCTGCTGGCAAGCAGCGGCAACCAGGGATATCCACCACTGGTGGAACTTCGCCGGCGTATTGGCCTGCGACTGGGTATTTGAGGTACCATGCGCCAGTGATCTCCCGGAGTATTCTTCGCCGAAACGCGGTCCATCGTATCGTTGTTCTCGTTTTACTGCTCAGCGTCTTCTCGTCCCCGTTGGTGTCGGCGCAGATAACCGAGTACTTTGAAGACCCTCTGCGTCTTACCGACGTGCACGCGAGGTTTCCCCGGTTTCTTGATCTGGGTGACTCCCTGATGATTCTCTACCAGGAGATCGACCGGCAGGGACCTCAGGGCGGGCAGATCTATCTGTCGGCGCTCGTGTCAGAAACCGGCCGCAGCTGGGACTCAGTGCCCCGGGCTATCGGCCCGATAACCTACACCGGGAGCACCGTACCGCTGCTCTTCTCCGCGACTGCCACCGCCTCCGGCGATATTGTTGTAGCGGTTACCGCGTCGTCAGAAGAAACGCGCATCTATCATTCCGGTGACAGTGGAGAGTCGTTTCAGCTGGTCCACACCGTTTTCACCGTGGAAACCAACGTGGCGCCCTCACTGACCGAGTCTTCCGATGGTTCGATCCTGCTCTTCGTGAACCGCAACCTGGATGGTCGACAGCAGATCATCTACCAGGTGTCCCGGGACGGCACCACCTGGAGCGACTCCCGTCCACTGGACCCTGATGCGGAGGTGGGACTCTCGTTTCTGCCTCGGCATGTTTCCGGAAACGGGATCGATTACGTCATCTATCAGGCGATCAACATCCGGCTGCGCAGCACCTATCAGCTGTACCTCAAGACCAGCAGCGATGGGGGCAGGACCTGGAGTCCCTCCCGACGAATGACCACCTTTGTCGACTTTTCCCAGAGCGACAACCCCGATCTCTACGACAACCAGCGGGCAGATCTGGCGGTAAACCCGGTGGATCAGCGCCCTCACCTTGTCTGGGAACGGCGTTTCCAGACGGGCAGCCCCCAGATCTACCATATGATCCTGAATCGGGACGGCAGCCCCAGCGACCAGATCGAAGAGGTTACCGGCCGTTTTGATATTGCCCGGGCGCCGCGGATAGCCTTCGACGGAGATGAACCGGTGATCGTCTGGTTTACCAACCCCTCCGGCAACAGTCGAATCTTCCTCGGCCGCCCCGGGCCGTTTCGTTGGGAGGCTGAACGGATCAGCCCGGCGGTGGGAGAAGCGGTTTTTGCAGAACCGGTGCGGTACAATGATCGTCTGCACATCGTCTGGCAGACACGCATTGATGACAACACCGCGGCGGTGGTGTACAAGGAGCCGGATCAGTCGGTCGATCCGCCTCAGCTGGCGGCGTTGAACTTTCGGGAAGGGGAGCGTAGCGCCGTCGAACAGGTGCGTGTTGCGGCGCGAGACCCCGCCGACGCCTCGGGTATCCGCGGTTACGCCTACACCTGGAGTCGGGACCCTCGAGCGGATGTTCCCCGGGATCTGATGCAACGGGTTCCCCAGCGAGAAATATCTGCACGTGCCGATGCGGACGGCCCGTGGTATTTGCGGGTGAGGGCCACCGACTTCGCCGGAAACTGGTCGGAACCGGCGACGATCAGCTATTACCTGGATACGACGCCTCCAGGGCCGGTGGTGTTTCCCCCACCGGCGGTGGATGAGAACGGTTACCTGGTCTCGAACACATTCGCCGTGGGATGGCGCCCGCCGGCGGATGAGGAGCATCTTGGCGGGTTCTCGGTGCGTCTCGACTTCATCGATTCCAGCACAGCCAGGGACCCGGGAACGATTCTCCCCCCGGCGGTACCGCCTCGGGTCACCACCACCGATTCATCCCTGAGGCGTACAAACGTTCAGGACGGGTTATGGCTGCTTACGGTAGCCGCGGTGGACAGCGTAGGCAATGTCGGGCCGGCCCGGTCGCTTCCGCTGCGATTGAACAAGTTTGTCCCCTTCACCTTTGTCAGCGGTACAACCGTGAGCCGGGATCTTCTGGGGCGCCCATCCCTCTCGGTGGTGGGTCGGGGTTTTGACACCAACGGGTCAATCCAGCAGATCATCCTTGATCGGGACGGTGAACCGCCCTGGGA